>NZ_JALQDT010000054.1:0-15891 GCF_023631085.1 Caballeronia sp. INML1
CGAGCTGCTTTCTTTGGTTACTTTCTTTGCAGCAGCAAAGAAAGTGACTGCCGCCCCGCATAGGGGCAACGCTAATAAACCACAGACAAAACGGGATCGGGCGAAAGCGAAGAAAAACTCACCCCGCCACATACCCCCTCCCAATCCAGGCAAGGCTAATCGGCCCACCCCCACCCCGATCCTCAACCACCCGCCGCCGCTCGATCACAACACCGACGGCATCAACATCATCGAACTTCGCAGGCTTGGCAAGCACGACCCGAACCCAATGCGCCCCGAAATCCGCGATGACGAGCTGCGCGATGCGCTCCGCCAGCGCTTCAAGCAATTGCAAACCATGCGTAGCGAGCAGACCATGAATCGCCTCCCGCACCGCCGCATAATTCACTGTGTCCTCGATCCGATCAGTCGTGCAAGCACGAATCGAAGGCACGCCGATCGCAAGACTCAGCCGCACGGTCTGCGGATCATGCAGTTCGCTCTTGTCGATGCCGATCACCGTCTGCCCTGTCAGACCCTCGATATACACGATGTCCATCGCACCAGCGCGCGCATCCGAGGAAGCAGGTTGCGGCGCAACATACACAGCTTCGCGAATCGGTTCGAATCGGCCCATATGCTTGTTGCCGCGCAACGCGGCCCTTTGATGTGGAAAACCCGGCGCCCATCGCCAAAGTCATCCGTAAAGTGCAAGCAAAAACCGGGCAAGTTAGCCCTACTCTATGCGACTACTTATTGAACCTATGCGTCTAAGGATGTACAGTTTTTGAGAACCGGGCCGGATCAGGTCGCAGACAGCGCCCGACCCATCGCGACTGCCCGGCCACGAGGCGCGCCTGCGAGCGGATATATCCGCGAAATCGGAACAGGCAAGGAAAGCCAGAGCGCCAGCGCAAAACACAACAGATTCGGCGCCGGACGGCCGCGCACAACGCGCGCACCGGAATGCGGCGCAACGGAGACTTGCCCCCATGTCGTCGCTTGCTGACGTAGACACGCATGTCCGGGAAGTACTGAACATCGTCAATAATCCGCTGGCCGCGCGTCGCGCCAGCGATTCGGTCGCGCAATCGTGGCTGCGGTGCCTCACGGAATTCAGGCTCGATCCGGGCCGCTTCATCATGCCGCCCGTGCTCACGCAGCACGAACTCAACGATCGCCGTGACGCCGCAAGCGATCTCATCGCGTGCTCGAAGCTGGAAATGACGACGTTGTATCAACAACTCGCCGATCCGGAACTCGCCGTCGTGCTCGTCGATGCGGACGGCGTCATCGTGCATCAGGTGTCGTCGGTGCCGTTCGGCGAAGCCGTCGCCGCCGATGGCCTGCGCGTCGGCGCGCTGTGGAGCGAGCGGGAAGCAGGCACCAACGGCATGGGCACATGCCTCATCGAGCGCGATTGCATCGCCGTATGCCAGCACGAACACTTCTATCCGCGCTATACGTCGCTCACCTGCTCGGCCGCGCCGATCTTCGACGAGCGCGGCACGGTCGTCGGCGTGCTCGATGTGACGAGCCGCTCCAAGCTCTTGCAACAGCATTCCCTCGTGCTCGTCGGCATGTCGCGGCAGATGATCGAAAATCGTCTGATCGATGCGCGCTACCGGCACGCGAACATGATCCACTTCCACAGCCGTCCGGAGTTCGTCGGCACGCTGCACGCGGGCAAGCTCGCCGTCAGCGACGACGGCGTCGTGCTCGCAGCGAGCCGCAGCGCGCTCTTCCAGCTGGACCTGCGCTCGCCCGGAGAACTGTGCGGCAAGCGCATCGAGGAAGCGTTCAATGCATCGCTCGAAGACATGATCGCGCGCAGCATCCGCGGCTCGTTCCACCCAGTGACGGTCTATAGCGCGAAGGCGAACAGCCGCTTCTTCCTCACCGCGCAGACGCCGCGCGAAGGCGCCAGCGGCGCGACGCGCATCCTGATGAACGATCCCGGATCGCGCGATCTGTCCGCCCCCGGCGCGCGCGCGAAAGCGCCGAAGAAAGACGCGCGCGAGACGGCCAGCGCAGGCCGTCTCGACAAGCTCGCGCATCTGGAATTCGGCGACCCGCGCATGGCCTCGCAAATCCAGCTCGCCGCGCGCGTGATCCAGCGCAAGATCCCGATCATCCTGCGCGGCCAGACGGGCACCGGCAAGGAAGTGTTCGCCAACGCGCTGCACAGCATCAGTCCGAACGGCGGCGGCGCGTTCGTCGCCGTGAATTGCGCATCGCTGCCGGAGAATCTCATCGAAAGCGAATTGTTCGGCTATCGCGCGGGTGCGTTCACCGGCGCGCAGCGCGAGGGACGGCGCGGCAAGATCGTGCAGGCGAACGGCGGCACGCTCTTTCTCGATGAAATCGGCGATATGCCGCTCACGTTGCAGGCGCGCCTGCTGCGCGTGCTCGAAGAGCACGAGGTCACGCCGCTCGGCGCGGAAACCATCGTGAAGGTGGACTTTCAGTTGATCAGCGCGAGCCACCGCAATCTTGTCGAACTCGTGCAGACGGGCATGTTCCGCGAGGACCTGTATTACCGGCTGAACGGAATCGAGATCAATCTGCCGCCGCTGCGCGAACGCGCCGATGCACTCGCGCTCATCGCGCATATTCTCGAAACCGAATCCGACGATCCGCCCGCGCTCTCCGCCGAAGCACGGCAGGCGCTGCTGTCGTATCCGTGGCCGGGCAACATCCGCCAGTTGCGTCACGTGCTGCAAATGGCGATCGCCCTCTGCGACGGCTCCGAGATCCGCTGCGCGCATCTGCCGGCCGAGATCGTGAACGGTGCGAGCCCGGGTGCGAGCGCGCAGACGGCTCCGCGCGCGCCGGGCGTGCCGGCGGGTGCGCCGCTCGCGCATCTGGCCGAGGATGCCGATACATCGGCGCTCAACGCGATCCAGGTGAAAGAGCGGGAGACCGTGCTCCAATTGCTCGACGAGCATCGCTGGAACGTGAGCAATGTCGCGAAAGTGCTCGGCATCAGCCGCAACACGCTGTATCGGAAGATGCATCGCCTGCATATTCGCCTGTCGCACGACACGCCCGCATCCGACAACCCAGCATCCGACGCATGACGCAACCCACGCCTGCCCGCCGGCTCGACGAGTTCAAGCCCGACGCGCGCTTCGCGTGGTGCGTGACCGGCTCGGGGCATATGCTCGAAGAGTCGATCGCGCTCGCGCGGCGCCTGCCCGGTGTCGATCTGTTTCTTTCCGCCGCCGGCGAGGAAGTGCTGCCGCTCTATGGCTGGACCGTCGCCAAGCTGCGCGAGCACTTCAAGGTGTTTCGCGACAACAGCGCGAGCAGCGTGCCCGTCGGCATGATCTACAACGGCGAGTATCACACGGTCGTGATCGCGCCCGCGACGAGCAATACCGTCGCCAAATGCGCGTACGGCATCTCCGATACCTTGCCCACCAATCTCTATGCGCAAGCCGGCAAGCAATGTGTGCCGGGCATCGTGTTCGCATGCGATACCGCGCCGAGCGTCATCACGCAGACCCCGCATGAATGGGTCGAAGTGAGGCCGCGCGCGATCGAGTTCGAGAACGTCGAGCGGCTCGCGCGCTTCGCGCATACCACCGTGGCCTGCTCGCTCGACGATCTCGAAGCCGCGCTCGATCAACGCCTGTCGGACCTGAAGCTCGCATGGAACACATCGTCTTCCTGACGGGGCGGCTCGCGCAGTTGAGCCTGCATCAGGTACTCGAAAGCATCGCGCCCGCTGCCGCCGGATCGCCCTTCACGTGGGAAGTTCGCGAGATCGGTCTTCAGGTCGCGGGCCTGATGACCGCCGACATGATCCGCCGGCGCGTCGAGACGCCGTTGAGCGAAGGCACGAGCCGCATGATCGTGCCCGGGCGATGCCGCGGCGATCTCGACGCCCTCAGCGCGCATTACGGCGTGCGGGTCGAGCGCGGTCCCGAGGAAGTGAAGGACTTGCCGCAGTTTTTCGGGCGCGAGGCGCGGCATGTGGACTTGTCGCGCTACGAGACGGAGATCTTCGCGGAAATCGTCGATGCGCCGCGTCTCGATCTCGATGGCATCGCGGCGCGCGCGCGCGAGTACAAAAGCCAGGGCGCCGATGTAATCGATGTCGGCTGCCTGCCGGAGACGGCGTTTCCGCATCTCGAAGATGCGGTCACGATGCTGAAGGAGCAGGGCTTTCGCGTGAGCGTCGATTCGATGCGCGATGAAGAACTCGTGCGCGGCGGACGCGCGGGCGCGGACTATGTGATGAGCCTCAACGCCGACACACTATGGATCGCGGATGAAATCGCCTCGACGCCGATCCTCGTGCCGCGCGAACCCGCCGATGGCGCCTCGCTCGATGCCGCCATCGAAGCGCTGACGAAGCGCGGCCGCCCTTTTCTCGCCGATCCGATTCTCGATCCGATTCCGTTCGGGCTCGCGGCGTCCATCGCGCGTTACGTGTCGTTGCGCGAGCGCTATCCCGATGTGCCGATCATGATGGGCGTCGGCAACGTGACCGAGCTGACCGAGGCGGATACGAGCGGCATCAATGCGGTGCTGTTCGGCATGGCGGCGGAATTGCGCATCGCGGCCGTGCTGACGACGTCGGTGAGCCTTCATGCGCGGCGTGCCGTTCGCGAAGCCGATGTCGCACGACGCGTGATGCATGCCGCGCGCGAAACGCAGACGCTGCCCAAGGGCATTTCCGCCGATTTGTCGGCGTTGCATGCGAAGCGGCCGTTTCCTTACAACGCCGAAGAGATCGCCACGCTCGCCGCCGCGATACGCGATCCGAATTTCCGCGTGCAGGTGTCGGCGGAAGGCATTCATGTCTATAACCGCGACGGTCATCACGTCGCCGTCGATCCGTTCGCGCTCTATCCCGAGCTTAGAGTCGAGACCGATGGCGGCCATGCGTTCTATCTCGGCGTGCAGCTCGCGCGCGCGGAGATCGCGTGGCAGCTAGGCAAGCGATTCGATCAGGATCAGCCGCTCGACTGGGGATGCGAAGTCGATCGGCCCGACGAGGATCTGACGGCGTGGCATGCGCCTGGCAGCACCAGGAAAAAAAGCTAGGGCTTCCATTTGATCGAGCACCCGAGCGCGGGATATTGCACGTCGGGGGCGTCACCGTTCTGCGCCATTGCGCGCATTGCTTCGTAGAGATCGCGCCGCGCATCGGGCAAGGCTTCCTTGCGCGATGCGTCGATCCGGCCGCGATATCGCAGGCGCAGACCGGCATCGAAACCGAAGCATTCCGGCGTGCAGACCGCACCGTAGGCGCGCGCGATCTCCTGCGTTTCATCGTGCAAGTACGGAAACGGCAGGTTCCATTCTTTCGTGAGCGCGACCATGCGATCGAACGCATCGTCGGTGTAGACGGTGGCGTCGTTCGAATTGATGCCCGCCACATTGATGCCGATTTCCTTCAGCGCGCGTGCATCGCGGATCAGATTCGGCATCGCGGCTTTCACGTAGGGACAGTGATTACACATGAACACGACGACGAGACCGTTCGCGCCTTTCAGCGAGCCGAGCGTATAGGTCCGGCCGTCTGTCGCGGGAAGCGCGAATTCGCCTGCGGTCGCGCCGAGTTCCGCTGTCGGGGATTCTGTTGGCATGAGATAGCTCGCAATGGGCGGGGCCGGTGATCGTAACGTCAGTGATACCGCTTCGCCATCGCCTCGAGCGCCATCGGCCTGATGCGATCCGCATGCCCCGCGCACCCGAACGCCTCGAAACGCTCGATACACAAGTCCCGCGCGGCCGCGGTCGCCGCCTTCAACGCATGCCGCGGATCGAACTCCGATTTCGCCGACGCCATCGCCCGGCGCATCGCGCCCGTCATCGCGAGGCGGATATCCGTGTCGATGTTCACTTTCCGCACGCCGTTTGCGATGCCGCGCCGGATTTCCTCGACCGGCACGCCGAACGTCGCCGGAATCTCGCCGCCGTGCTCGCGAATGATCGCAAGCCATTCCTGCGGCACCGACGACGAGCCGTGCATCACGAGATGCGTGTCCGGAATCCGTGCGTGAATCTCGGCGATGCGATCGATCGCGAGGATATCGCCCGTCGGCTGTCGGCTGAACTTGTACGCGCCGTGCGATGTGCCGATGGCGATCGCGAGCGCGTCGATGCCCGTCGCCTCGACGAACGCGCGCGCCTCGTCGGGATCGGTCAGCAACCGGTCGTGACTCAGCGCACCCTCGGCGCCGACGCCGTCCTCTTCGCCCGCGCGCCCCGTCTCCAGCGAGCCGAGACAACCCAGCTCACCTTCGACCGAGACGCCCACGGAATGCGCCGCCTCCACGACGCGCCGGCTCACCCCCACGTTGTACTCATATTCAGCGGGCGTTTTCTGATCGGGCATGAGCGAGCCGTCCATCATCACGGACGTGAAGCCCGACCGTATCGCCTGCTGGCAAACGGACGGGCTCGCGCCGTGATCCTGATGCAGGACGACGGGGATATCCGGATGCGCCTCGACAGCCGCGAGCACCAGATGCCGCAGATACGGCTCGCCCGCGTACTTGCGCGCGCCCGCCGACGCCTGCAGGATGACCGGGCTCTTCGTCGCCTCGGCCGCCTGCATGATCGCGTGCACCTGCTCCATGTTGTTGACGTTGAACGCCGGCACGCCATATGCGTGTTCGGCCGCGTGATCCAGCAACTGCCTCAATGCGATGAAGGCCATCGTGTCATCTCCATGCAGCGTATGAAAAATTCAGGCCGCCACGCGGCGCGCTTCATCGACGAGCGCCGCCTTCGTGACGCCGAAGTGCTCGAACAACGCGCTCGCGGGCGCGGATTCGCCGAAACGATCGATGCCTATTACGCCGCCATTCAACCCGACGTACTGCCGCCAGAACGCCGTGACGCCCGCCTCGATCGCGACACGCGGCACGCCTTCGGGCAGCACGCGTTCGCGCCACACGTTGCACTGGCGATCGAACACGGTGGTCGACGGCATCGACACGACGCGCGCCAGAATGCCCTCGTCCTTCAGCGGCTCGACGGCCGCGAGCGCGAGGGCCACTTCCGAGCCGGTCGCGATCAGCACGACGCGGCGCGCATCGCGTTCGCATGTCGACGGCCAGTCGAGGAGCACGTAGCCGCCCCGCTCGATGCCGTCGATCTGCGCTTCATCGCGCGGCACGAAAGGCAGGCTCTGGCGTGACAGCAGCAGGCACGAAGGCCGGTCGCGCTCGACCGCGCTCACCCATGCCTGCATCGTCTCGACGCTATCGCACGGACGCCATACGTCGAGGCCCGGAATCATGCGCAAGCTCGCGGCGTGCTCGATCGGCTGATGTGTCGGACCGTCTTCACCGAGGCCGATGGAATCGTGCGTGAAGACGAACACCGTGCGCGTTTTCATGAGCGCGGCCATGCGCAGCGCGTTGCGCGAGTAGTCGGAAAACGTGAGGAACGTTCCGCCGAACGGCAGATAGCCGCGATGCAGCGCGACGCCGTTGAGCACCGCGCTCATGCCGAACTCGCGCACGCCGAAGTGGATGTAATTGCCTTTTTCCGGCAATGCGCTCACATCGACCGCATCTTTCCAGCGTGTGAGATTCGATCCGGTCAGGTCAGCCGAGCCGCCGAGCAGTTCGGGCAACACGCGCGCAAGGCCTTCGATGGCGAGTTGCGACGCCTTGCGCGTCGCGATCGTCTGCCGCGCGCGATCCGCGTCGCGCACGAGCGCATGCGCCATGTCGCGCCAGTTCGCCGGCAGCGCGCCACGCACCCGGCGCTCGAACTCGGCGGCCTCGGCCGGAAACACGCGACGATACGCCTGCATGCGGCGATTCCAGTTCTCCTGCGCCGCCGCGCCCGCCTCGCGCGCATCCCACAGCGCGCGAATCGACGATGGAATCTCGAACGGCGCATGCGTCCAGTCGAGCGCGCGGCGCGTGGCTTCGACTTCGTCGGCGGGAAGCGGCGCGCCGTGCACGTCGTGCGTACCGGCCATGTTGGGCGCACCCAGGCCGATCACCGTCTTGCAGCAGATCAAGGTTGGGCGGTCCGACTCGCGCGCTTCCTGCAACGCACGGGACACGTCCTCGACATCGTGGCCATCGACCGCACGCACGACGTGCCAGCCGTACGATTCGAAACGTTTCGGCGTATCGTCGGTGAACCAGCCGTCGACGTGGCCGTCGATCGAAATGCCGTTGTCGTCGTAGAGCACGGTGAGCTTGCCGAGCCGCAGCGTACCCGCGAGCGACGCCGCTTCATGCGACACGCCCTCCATCATGCAGCCATCGCCCGCAAAGACATACGTGCGGTGATCGACGATCTCGTGCCCCGGCCGATTGAATTCACGCGCGAGCAAGGCCTCGGCGAGCGCCATGCCGACCGCATTGGTCAGGCCCTGACCGAGCGGCCCGGTCGTCGTTTCGACGCCGGGCGTCACGCCCACTTCCGGATGCCCCGGCGTCTTGCTGCCCATCTGACGAAAGCGTTTTATCTCGTCGATGGACAAGTCATAGCCGCTCAGATGCAACAGTGCATAGAGGAGCATCGACCCGTGACCGTTCGACAGCACGAAGCGGTCGCGATCCGACCAATCCGGATCGGCGGGATTGTGCTTCAGATGACGCGCCCAGAGCGCGACCGCGATCTCCGCCATGCCCATCGGCATGCCGGGATGACCGGACTTCGCCTGGCTCACGGCGTCGACGGCGAGCATGCGCAACGCGTTCGCCATCTGTCGCGTATCGGGTGAGCGATGAAGTCCGGGCAAAGCCTCAGCGACGGCATTCATGAGATGCCTCCTTACATACGATGATGAGAAACCTTTCTATGCACGCGCGCGCCGGTCGCGCAGTTGCAGGATCATCGGCGTGAAGATGAGCTGCATCGCGAGACCCATCTTGCCGCCGGGCACGACGATCACATTCGGCCGCGACATGAACGAGTCGTGCAGCATCGTCAGCAGATAGGGAAAGTCGATGCCCTTCGGCTTCGCGAAGCGGATCACGACGAAGCTTTCGTCAGGCTGCGGAATCTCCCGCGCGGTGAACGGGTTCGACGTATCCACGGTCGGCACGCGCTGAAAATTCACATGCGTGCGCGAGAACTGCGGACAGATGTAGTTCACGTAATCGGGCATGCGCCGCAGGATCGTATCGACGACGGCTTCATGCGAATAACCGCGCATCGTCTGATCGCGATGCAGCTTCTGAATCCATTCGAGATTGATGATCGGCACGACGCCGACGAGCAGATCCGCATGACGCGCGATATCGACTTTCCCCGTGACGGCGCCGCCGTGCAGGCCCTCGTAGAACATCAAGTCGGTGCCGGGCGTGATGTCCTCCCACGGCGTGAAGGTGCCCGCATCTTGCCTGTAATGCGCGGCTTCGCCTTCATCGTGCACGTAATGGCGATACTGGCCGCCGCCCGTTTCGCCGTAGGTATGGAACAGGCTCTCGAGTTCTTCGAGCAGATTGGCTTCCGGCCCGAAGTGGCTGAAATTGACGAGGCCGTCGCGCTCGCTCTGCTTCATCGCCTCGCGCATGCCAAGACGATCGTATCGATGAAACGCATCGCCTTCGACGATCTGCGCATTGATTTTCTCGCGCCTGAAGATATGCGTGAAGCTCTTCATGACGGTGGTGGTGCCGGCGCCGCTAGAGCCCGTCACCGCGACGATCGGATGCTTGACTGACATGCGCTTGCCTCCCTGCTATAGATGTAATGAGCGCAGTTTCAGATGTCGATTCACGCTTGCGTTTCGGGGAGGAACAACGAGCGTTCCTTGAACAACGGCGACGTGAACGGCTTGTCCTCGCCGCGATCGTATTCGCCGTGATAGCGCTGAATGCGGTCGACTTCATTGCGCGAGCCGAGTATCACCGGCACGCGTTGATGCAGCGCCTTCGGTTCGACATCGAGAATGCGCTCGCGTCCCGTGATCGACAGCCCGCCCGCCTGCTCGACGATGAAGCTCATCGGGCTCGCTTCATAGAGCAGGCGCAGGCGTCCTTCCATCTCGGGCGTCTTGAAGTCGCGCGGATACATGAACACGCCGCCGCGCATGAGGATGCGATGCACTTCCGCGACCATCGACGCGATCCATCGCATGTTGAAGTCCTGCGCGCGGCAACCGGTGCGGCCGTCCTTGCATTCCTGCACGTAGCGGCGCACGGGCGGCTCCCAGAAGCGCTCGTTCGATGCGTTGATCGCGAACTCGCATGAATCTTCGGGGATGCGGATATCGGAATGCGTGAGCACGAAATTGCCGACATCGCGTTCCAGGGTGAAACCGTGCGTGCCGTTGCCGACGGAGAGCACGAGCATGGTCGAAGGGCCGTAGATCGCATAACCCGCCGCGACCTGTTCGCGTCCCGGGCGCAGGAACGACGCATCGTCCGGTGCGTCGCTTTCATCGCCCGCGCGTCTCAGCACGGAGAAGATCGAGCCGACCACGCCGTTGATATCGATGTTCGACGAGCCATCGAGCGGATCGAACGCAAGCAGATACTCGCCGCGCGGATACGGCTCCGGAATCGCATAGACGCGCTCCATCTCTTCCGACACCATGCCCGCGAGCAAGCCGTCCCACTCGCAATGTTGCAGGAAGATATCGTTGGTCACGAGGTCGAGCTTCTTCTGCTCCTCGCCATGCGTGTTGATCGATTGCGCCGAGCCGTGCTGTCCGCCCAGCGCGCCGCGCGTCAATGCGGCCGCGATCGTCTTGATCGATGCGGCCACGTCGATCAGAAGTGCGGACAGACCGCTCGCGGCTTCCGCACCGGGCTTGCGGTCCAGCGTGTCGATCAGGAACTTCGATAAGGTCGTGCGTCCATCCTGCATCGCGCTCTCCTTTCTGCGTTATGAATCGGTGAACACACGGCTCGCGCGGATATCGCTGGCATCGAGTCGCATCAGCGCATCGGCATCGGCGATGCCGTTGCCCGTTTCGGCTGCGGCGAACAGACGATTCGCCTGACGCAAACGCGCGCGATCCAGCGCATTGCGCACCGAGCGCGCATTGGCGAAGTTCGGCTGCCTGATGCGGTGCGCGAGATATGCTTCGAAGGCGCGGCGCGCGTCTTCGTCGAAGCGGTAATGCATGTCGGTCAGCATGTGCTCGGCGATCTGCAGCAGCTCGTCGGGCGCATAGTCCGGAAACACGAGGTGATGCGCGATGCGCGAGCGGAAGCCCGGATTGCTGTGAAAGAACGTCTCCATGCGCGACGCATAACCCGCGAGAATCACGACAAGATCGTCGCGCTGGTTCTCCATGATCTGCAGCAGGATCTCAATGGCTTCCTGTCCGTAATCGCGCTCGTTCTCCGGGCGATACAGGTAATAGGCCTCGTCGATGAAGAGCACGCCGCCCATCGCACGCTTGAGCACTTCGCGCGTTTTGGGCGCGGTATGCCCGATGTACTGACCGACCAGATCGTCCCGCGTCACCGAAACGAGATGATTGCGCCGGATATAGCCGAGCCGATGCAGAACCTGCGCCATGCGCAGCGCAACGGTGGTTTTTCCGGTGCCGGGATTGCCCGAGAAGCACATGTGCAGCGTGGGCGCACCCGACGTGATGCCGAGCGTCTTGCGGGCGCGCTCCACGAGCAGATGCGCGGCGATCTCGCGGATACGCGTCTTGACTGGGGCGAGACCGATGAGGTCCCGGTCCAGCTCCGCCAGCACTTCGCCGATGCGCGATTCGCGATAGAGCGCCATCAGATCGGCTGAGGTTTGAAGAGGCGCTTCTTCGAGCGTGGCTTCGGCGCTCATGATCGATCCTCCTCATCAATAGCGCTCGCCGCTCGGGCGATCGGTTGCGTAGGTGCGGATCGCGTAGCGCTGCACGCGGCTTCTGTCGTCCTGACGTTCGAGGCGGAAGCCTCGTTCCTGTGGTGGGCGGTTCACGATGAACGATAAGCGCATCGTTTCGAAGCCGCGCACCGAGTCGAATGCGTTCACCTTGATGTAGTGATGCGGATACGTCTTGCGGCATTCGTTCACTTCCATCAGCACGCCGGCGGCGTCGTGGAGATCGAACATCGGCAGGGCCCACATTTCCCAATACGTGTTCCGTGGATGCGGGTCATCGGTGAACTCCACTGAGCATGACCAGCCCTGGTCCAGGGCGTAGTTTATTTGTTTGGAGATTTCTTCGTCGGTGAGCGGGGGCAAGAAGGAGAACGTCCCTTGGGTGATGTTCATTTCGATATCCTTAGTATGGTTTCTTCGTGAAATCATGCTTTCGTGTCGGTCCGGGATCCGGCGAAAAAACCCCTACACCGCCGTAGCCGTAACAGCAAAATCCGGCGTATCCGTCGATGCGTAGTTGAAGGTGACATCGCGCCAGGTATCGAGCGCCTGCTTGAGCGGCGTACACGAACGCGCGGCGGCTTCCAGAATATCCGGCCCTTCATTAGCAATATCGCGCCCTTCATTCCGCGCTTTCACCATCGCTTCGAGCGCGACACGATTGGCCGTCGCACCGGCCTGAATACCTTGCGGATGCCCGATCGTGCCGCCGCCGAATTGCAGAATGCAGTCATCGCCGAAGAGATCGAGCAGTTGATGCATCTGTCCGGCGTGAATCCCGCCCGATGCCACCGGCATCACCTTGCGCAACCCCGCCCACGGTTGATCGAAGAAAATGCCGCGCGACAGATCCGGCTCGTTGCGCGCCTCGCGGCACACGTTGTAATAGCCCTGCACCGACAACGGATCGCCTTCCAGCTTGCCTACCGCCGTGCCCGCATGCGCGTGATCCACACCGGCCATGCGCAGCCACTTCGCGATCACGCGAAACGAGATGCCGTGATTGCGCTGCCGCGTGTACGTGCCATGTCCCGCGCGATGCAGATGCAGGATCATGTCGTTGCGACGCGCCCATTTCGACATCGACTGAATCGCGGTCCATCCGATCACCAGATCGATCATCACGATGCACGAGCCCAATTCCTTCGCGAATTCGGCGCGCTCGTACATGTCTTCCATCGTGCCGGCCGTCACGTTGAGGTAGTGGCCCTTCACTTCACCCGTTTCGGCTTGCGCGCGGTTCACCGCTTCCATCGAGAAGAGATAGCGGTCGCGCCAGTGCATGAAGGCCTGCGAGTTGATGTTTTCGTCATCCTTCAGGAAGTCGAGACCGCCTTTCAGTCCTTCATACACGACACGTCCGTAGTTCTTGCCCGACAAGCCGAGCTTCGGCTTGACAGTCGCGCCGAGCAGCGGCCGTCCGTATTTGTCGAGCCGCTCACGCTCGACGATGATGCCCGTTGGCGGACCCTGGAACGTCTTCAGATAGGCAACCGGAATGCGCATGTCCTCGAGACGCAGCGCCTTCAGCGGTTTGAAGCCGAACACATTGCCGATGATGGACGCCGTCAGGTTCGCCACCGATCCTTCCTCGAACAGATCGAGTTCATAGGCGATGTACGCGAAGTATTGCGGCTCGTCGGCGCGCGCGTTCGGCACCGGCTCGACGCGATACGCCTTCGCGCGATACATGTCGCACGCGGTGAGGCGATCGGTCCACACCACGGTCCATGTCGCCGTCGACGACTCGCCCGCCACGGCCGCGGCCGCTTCCTCCGGCTCGACGCCGGCTTGCGGCGTGATGCGAAAGAGCGCGATCACGTCCGTATCCTTCGGCGTGTAATCGGGCTGCCAGTAGCCCATCTCGCGATACTTCATGACACCGGCCGCATAGCGCGAGCGCGGATCGGACGGATTGCGCGCCGCCTCGACGGCGGCCTTGCTGAAGTCGTTCATTCCGTTTCCTCGACAGTGAGATGAGAGTGACGTGCGCCCCGATGTCCCAAGCGACCGTCGCGCTTGTGTGCCGCTGTGATTGCAGACTACGCACTGGCCGCGAGGAAAGGAATTCACGAATAACTTGCCGGACCATAAGCGATGCCTTAGTCGGGATTAGCCCTGATGCGTTTATGGCTGCACGAATGGGACACTTTGTTCTGATTTCGTCACAGTCGGCGCGCATGATGAACCGGCCGCGTTCTTCGGCATCCGCTTCATGCGATTGGCATGACGCTTGCATCGTCGAAACGCCGGCCCCCTCCCGGCCGCCTGGGCGGATTCGTCCGCATCGGCAAATCATTGAAGCGGTAACCGAGGCATCAACCCGACTCATATGGAGGAACGCGCATGCAATGGACTACCCCCAGCTTCACCGATATGCGTTTTGGTTTTGAAATCACGATGTATATCGCCACCCGCTGAACGCGGATCAAACCCGCACGAAGCCGCATCGAAGCAATCGCGGCTACTTCGTGCGGCTACGAATACTTTCGCCGACCATCATGATCTACGAGACCATCGTCACGACCGCGGATCGCGATGGCCGGCCGCACATCGCGCCGATGGGCGTGCGCTTCGAGGATGGTTTCGCGGTACTCGCGCCGTTCCGCCCGTCCACGACGCTCGACAACGTGCTCGCGACGAAGAGCGCCGTCATCAACTTCACGACGGACGTGCGCGTGTTCGCGGGCTGCGTGACGGGCTACGCGCGCGATTGGCCCACGGTCGCCGCGGACAGGGTGCCGAGCGTGCGGCTCGCATCGACGCTCGCGCATACCGAGTTGCGTCTCGCTGAACTTCTCGACGACGAAACACGTCCCACGCTGCGTATGGAATGCGTGCATCGCGCGACACATGCGCCGTTTGCGGGCTTCAATCGTGCGCAGGGCGCTGTCGTCGAAGGCGCGATTCTCGTGAGCCGTCTGTTCATGCTGCCGCCGGAGAAGGTGGACAGCGAGATTGCGTATCTGAAGATCGCAATCGACAAGACCGCGGGCGACGCCGAGCGCGAAGCATGGCAATGGCTCTTGCAGGCAATCGAGGCGCATCGCGCCAGGGCGCTTACCTGAAGCGTCTTTCGTGGCATTTCCACCGGAGTTTTGACGATGACCGCACTGCTCGCGAGCGTCCGCTCGGCCGACGAAGCATTCGATGCCGCGGACGCGGGGGCCGAACTGATCGACCTGAAGGAACCGGGCGCGGGCGCGCTGGGCGGGGTCGCGATCGGCGATATTGCGCATATCGTGAAGGTATTGCGTGCGCGCTATGCGGTGCGGCCGATCAGCGCGACCATCGGCGACTTGCCCAATGATGCGCTCGGCGAGATGACCGCGCGCGTGCTCGACGTCGCGGCGACGGGTGTCGATTATGTGAAGGTCGGCGTGACGCCGGGCGCGGGAGCTTCGGCGTGCCTGCGGCATCTGGCGAGCTTGCCGGCGGCGGTGGTGCCGGTGTTTCTTTCTGACGATGGCGTCGATCGCGAGCTGGCTATGCTTGCGGCGCAACTAGGGTTTGTCGGCATCGTGTTCGACACGGCGAGCAAGAACGGGCGCACGTTGTTCGATTGCGTCGATGCGGGGGTGCTTGCTTCGTGTATCGCCGATGCGCGGGCTCGCGGGACGATGATTGCAGTCGCCGGGTCGCTGGGCTGGGGCGATCTCGAGAGGATTCTTTTGCTTTCGCCGGATATCGCAGGGTTTCGGGGGGCGTTGTGTGATGAGCTTGGCGGGCGGCGGGGGAGGCTTGATCCCAAGCGGGTGGAGAAGTGGGTTCGGGCATTGCATGGGGGGGGTGGCATTGGGCTTTAGTCGGGAGGTTCAGGCTTTCGCCGGATCGCGTATTGGCATTGATTTATTAGCACTGCCCCTGTGCGGGGCGGCAGTCACTTTCTTTGCTGCTACAAAGAACGGCTTTCGCCGGATCCCGTTTTCTTTTTGGTCTATTAGCACTGCCCCTGTGCGGGGCGGCAGTCACTTTCTTTGCTGCTGCAAAGAAAGTAACCAAAGAAAGCAGCTCCACACGCCCGCGGTCACACGCAGTTTGACCATGCTTGCCATGTGACCGTGGGCTGCCTAAGTGTCGCCCTCATAGGCCCAACCGCGCTTGGATCGCGCACGGTCTGTATCATCGCACCACTCC
>NZ_JALQDT010000055.1:0-202836 GCF_023631085.1 Caballeronia sp. INML1
GGCCGGAGCCATTTGGTGCTGAACCAGTTTGTTGTGTGGCGCGAGGCGACAGACCGTGCGCGAGCCAAGCCCGGTCAAACCTTTGAGGGTGACACTTAGGCAGCCCACGATCGCCTGGCAAGCATGGCCAAACTGCGTGTGACCGCGGGCCTAACGAGCTGCTTTCTTTGGTTACTTTCTTTGCAGCAGCAAAGAAAGTGACTGCCGCCCCGCATAGGGGCAACGCTAATAGACCAATAACAAAATGGGATCCAGCGAAAAAACCGCAACCTCAAACCGCAACATTCAACAACCGATCCCGCATAACATCAGCATCTCCTTTACTAAAAATCTCAACAATATAATTGGCATCCCGCACATAAGCGGGAAACCGCCGGTCCAAAATGCCTCGCGCGGCCAGCGCCTCCAACGGGGCACTTGCATCGACATCGCAAGACTTCACGATCATCAACCGCTCCGCATTGAGCAAGGAAGAAAGCCACGCGGCAAGGCTATCGGAAGTGGTATCCCAGTTCGTCATCGAATCGGGCGTCGCCCGCATCAGATCCGTCGGCACCCACACCGCGACGCGCCCATCGCGCAATGCCCCGCGAATCCGATGCTCGTTCGACGCGAGCACGAGCTCCGGCACCACGCCCTGCATCAGAATCGCGTATTGCGCCATCGCGAGCAGGCACATGTTGTGAGCCGCGAGATCGTCGAAATGCCATTCGTGCTGATACTGCCGCACCGCGTCCGCAAAATCGCCGCCGCCCGGCACGATCACGACACGCCCGCCGCCCACTTCCCAGAGCCGCGTCAGCCACTCGCGCAGCGCCGGATCGTGGCTCAGGCTACCCCCGATCTTCACCACCCACATATTCCTGTCCTCGTTCGATGATGCCGCCGGGCCACGCACCCGCTCCGATACCCCATCCTTACTCCGCTATATTCCGCACGCTCTTACGCCGCGCGCGGCGCCGCATCGGCGTGGGAACGGGCTTCGTTGCCTGCCGCGCCCTTCGCCGCCATCGACGCCAAAAGCGCGACCGCCACGCTCGGCGCGCACGTCGATACCCATTCGGCACGCGTCGCGTCGTCGTCCGCGACGCCCGCGAGCCGCGCGAAATCGATATAACTGCGCGCCTCCTGCCGCGCCAGCGCCGCCGCCAGAAAGCGCCCGCAGCCCGCGCCGACGATCGGTGCAGCGGCCAGCGCCGCATCCCGCGCGATCACGCGCGCGAGATTCGTTTCGAGCGCGCGCAACTGTTCGTGCCGCCAGTTCTGCGCGAAACGCCGCCATTCGGAATCGCTCGCATCGGCGGCGTCGCGGCCG
Organism: Caballeronia sp. INML1; assembly: GCF_023631085.1. NCBI lineage: Bacteria > Pseudomonadati > Pseudomonadota > Betaproteobacteria > Burkholderiales > Burkholderiaceae > Caballeronia > Caballeronia sp. INML1. The sequence continues at coordinate 1,316 of NZ_JALQDT010000055.1, forward strand.
ATCATCCGCGCGATACGCGCGCGGCTCGCGGCTTCCGTCTTCGGTCCGTTGTCGGCGCTCGGATGCTGGTCGTGCTCGGGCCACAACTCGCCCGTCAGACGATAGACATCCGCGGTCGTCGCGAACCATTCGTTCATCACGCCGGTCGTTTCGCCGCGAAACGCGATGCGATGCGCGACCCCGCACAACGGCGTACGCACGATGCCCTGATAAACCAGCTCGCCGCTGACGAGCCGCTCGGCGTCGTTCGCGCCGCGCGCCAAGACACGGCCGCCGACGATCGGGATGATGTCCGTCGTCGTGCTGCCGATATCGATCAGCACCGCATCCGGGATGCACGTCGCGACCCATCGCGCGGTCGCGAGCCAGTTCGCCGATGCGACCTTGCGCCAGCCGTCGGCGCATGCCGAACGCGCGAGCCAGCCGGCGTCGCCGGCGAAAAACATCGTGCGCGGCCCGAGCCGCTGCGCGAGCGTGCGCGTCAATGTGCGCACGCCTTCGGCGCGGTCGGCGAAGAGATCGACCATTTCGCCCGTCATCGTGACGGCGTGACGCGCGGCGGCATCGGCGGCGGCGGGCCAGCGCTCGAACATGGCGTCGATCACGCGTTCCAGATGCGCGATGCCCTGCCAGAGCGGACATGCCCATTGCGCGACATCGGCGAGCACGCCCGCGCGCGTCGCCATCGACACCTTGACGTGCGCGCCGCCCACGTCCCAGCCGAACACCGGCGCATCCGCTGATGTCGACGCCGTCATGACGCCGCTCCGCCGCACGCGCGCAGCAATCCGGCATCGCCATCGAAACCGGGCACGCGATGCGCCGCGAGCAGTTCCGCCGCGAGATTCCTGCCGCCGCGCCGGCTCAATTCCGCATACGCGACCGTGAGACGCGGATTCACTTCAATCACGACCGGCCCGCGCTCCGGATGCCAGACGACGTCGATGCCTGCGAAACCGCGCAAACCCGGAAGCGCTTCGGCGACCCGCAGCGCGAGCCGCTCGAGCGCGCGCCCTTGCGGACCATGCCGGTCGATGCGATCGACATCGACGCCATCGAACTGCACGATGCGCGCGCGGCGTCCCGATCCCGCCGCATCCGACAAACCGATGCGCTGACGATTGATGCTCACGAGCCGCGACAGCCGTTCGCGGCAAATCAGCGAAAGGCTCAGCGGCTCGCCGTCGACCCATTCCTGCAATACGGGATTGCGCCCCGCTTCCGCGCGCGCTTCGTATTCGGCGCGCGCGGCGGCGAGATCGTCATAGACGTAGGTGTCGAGGCCGCCCGCGCCGTCGTCGGGTTTGACGACCCAGCGTCGCCCGATTGCGGCGGCTGCGTTCTCCGGTTCGAGCGCGGGCGTCGCGTGGATGCTGCGCGCGGCGAGGCACGCGGCGGTTGCGCTCTTGCTCGATGCCGCGCGGATCGCTTCCTTCGCGCAGCCGAGCCAGCGCGCCTGGCCGACGGCGTCGTAGAGTTTGAGCAGCAGCCCGTCGCACTCGGGCGCGACGATGCAGGCATAGTCGTGCTCGCGCGCCACGCGGGCGACGAAGCGAATGACCGGCTCGCCGGGCTGGGCGCGCACGTAACCTTGCGCGTCGTCGATCTGCTCGAAGCGCGAGCTGGCGACGGTCACCTCGATGCCCGGAAGTGCACGCAGATCGGCGGCGATGGCGTCGCGCATCACGCGGCCCTCGACGATCAGCGCGGAGAGGTCGGCGAGGCTGCCTGCGCCTGCCGCGTCCGGATCGATGCCGCCGCCGGTGAGATACTCGAATACAAAGATCTTGGTCAAAGGAAAGCCATCCATGCAGGTGATACCCGTTCTCGATCTGCTCGACGGCCACGCGGTACGCGCGGTGCGCGGCGAGCGTTCGCGTTACCGGCCGATCCAGTCCTCGTTGTGCGCCACGAGCGATCCTGTCGCGATCGCCCGGGCGCTCGTCGCCGCCACCGACGCGCGCACCGTGTACGTCGCCGATCTGGGCGCGATCCTGCAGCGCGGCGCGCACGACCGTGCGCTCGCCGCCATATGCGACGCCCTCGGCGACGGCGTGCGCATCTGGCTCGATGCGGGCTTCACCGCATTCGCGCCGATGCGTGCGCTCGTCGAACGCATCGCGGGGCTGACGCGGTCTTCGACGCCCGCCGCGATCGTGCCCGTGTTCGGCACCGAGACGCTGCTCGACATCGGCGCGATCGCTGAGGCCTCGGCGTGCGGCCTGGAGCCGATCCTCTCGCTCGACTATCGCGGCGGGCGCGCGCTCGGTTCCGTGCATGCCGAAAGTGCTTTCTGGCCGTCGCGGGTGATCGTGATGACGCTCGATCACGTTGGCGCGCATGCCGGGCCTGATCTCGACACTTTCGCTTCCGTGCGTGCGCTCGCCGGCGCGCGGGAAGTGATCGGCGCGGGCGGCATCCGTCACGTCGATGACCTCGCTCTTGCTTCTGGCAGCGGCGCCCATGCGTGGCTCGTCGCTTCCGCGATTCACGATGGCACCGTGGCGCGGTGCGATGTGCATCGCAGGGCTTTCGGGCGATGAACTCAATATCTATGCCAAGGGCTTGGCGGCTTTGGTGGGGCTGTAATCCTTTGGCAAGAAGCTGTTGCATCACGTGGTGCATGGGTGACAGTGTGTTGCATTGCGGAGCAGGTTTTTGTTTCTCTTGTTTTTTTGCTTTCGCTGGATCCCGTATTCGTGTTGGTCTATTAGCACTGCCCCTATGCGGGGCGGCAGTCACTTTCTTTGCTGCTGCAAAGAAAGTAACCAAAGAAAGCAGCTCGAGACGCCCGCGGTCACACGCAGTTTAGCCATGCTTGCCATGTGACCGTGGGCTGCCTAAGTGTCGCCCTCAAAGGACCCGCCGGGCTTGGATCGCGCACGGTCTGACTAGCTAGTACTCAAAAGAAGCTGGTTCAGCACCAAATAGCTCCGGCACAGCGCTACGCGCTGCCGCCGGGTCAACAAGGGAAACCAACGGATAACCAATGCAGTGAGATCGAGGCGCTAGTAAGGAAGCACGAGCAGACCCGATTGACCCATCGGCCGCGAAGCGGGCCGGAGCCATTTGGCGCTGAGCCAGTGAGTCAAGCGGTGCGAGGCGACAGACCGTGCGCGATCCAAGCCGGGTTAGTCCTATGAGGGCGACACTTAGGCAGCCCACGATCGCCTGGCACGCGTGGCCAATCTGCGTGTGACCGCGGGCGTCTCGAGCTGCTTTCTTTGGTTACTTTCTTTGCAGCAGCAAAGAAAGTGACTGCCGCCCCGCATAGGGGCAACGCTAATAAACCAAAAAGAATACGGGATCCAGCGAAAAAAACCGCAAAAAGCAAAAAGAAAACCGGCATAAACCTTGCTCCAAAGCACGACCATGCCCGATTCCCCCACAACATCGAACGCCCAGGCCGCAGGCGCAAACCTTTGGACCTGTCCATTCTGCCCATTGCTATGCGACGACATCACGCTCGCACCAACCGGCGACCAGCGGCTCGCAGCGCCGCACACCGCCTGCACCAGGCTCGAGGCGTCGCTTGCCCACTTCGGTCCGCAGGACGCAAACCGCCACCCCGCGATCGACGGGCAACCCACCGATCTCGCGTCGGCGCTCTCGCAGGCCGCGGCGATCCTATCGAGCGCACGTCGGCCGCTCTTCGGCGGACTCGCGACCGACGTGGCCGGCGCACGCGCGCTCTATGAACTCTGCGCGCAGTGCGGCGCGATCCTCGATCATCTGCACGGCGATACGCTCGCGGATAGCAACCGCGCCCTGCAAGACCGCGGTTCCTTCTTCACGACGCTATCGGAAGTGCGCTCACGCGCCGATCTCGTCATCGTGTTCGCATGCAGGCCCTCGCAACGCTATCCGCGCTTCTACGAACGCGCCATCGGCGAAGGACGCGACGTGAACATCGTATTCGTCGGATGCGACATCGATGAAGCAGCGCATGCACGCGCCGAAGCGATTCTGCGCGACACCGATCCCTTCGATACGCTCGCGCTGTGGTCCGCGCATGTCGAAGGCGGCCGCCCGATTCCGACACCCGATCTCGTCGCGCTGACCGAGCGCATCAAGACGGCGCACTATACGGCCTTCGTCTACGAGCCATCGGCATTCGCCGGCCCTCATGCGGCGCTTGCAATCGAAGCGCTGCAACGCATCGTGAAAGCAATCAACCGCACCGCGCGCGCCGGCGCGCTCGCGCTGACCGGCGACGACGGCGCCGCCTCCGTCAATCAGGCGATCACATGGCTCTCGGGCTTTCCGCTGCGCACGCGCGTCGCATACGGCATGCCGCTGGATCACGATACGCATCGCTATCGCACTGAAACGCTCCTGCGCCGCGGTGAAATCGATGCGCTGCTCTGGGTCTCGAGCTTCGCGCCCGAGCCGCTGCCCGCCTCCCTCGCCGACGACGTGCCCGCGATCATCCTCGGCCATCCATCGACGCAAACGCCCGCGCGCAAAGGCCCGACCGTGTTCATTCCGGTCGCGACGCCCGGCATCGACAGCGGCGGACATCTGTTTCGCGTCGATACGTCCGTGGTCGCGCCGCTCGCCGCCGCGCGCAGTGTCGTCTTGCCGACGGTCGCTTCGATCGCTTCGCAACTCGCGCAGGCACGGAGGCCATCATGAGCCTCGCGCGTCTCAAGGGCGGCACGCTCTACGATCCGGCGAACGGCGTGAATGGCGAGAAGCGCGACATCTATATCCGCGACGGACGCATCGTCGATCATGCGCAAGCAGAAAGCATCGAACGTGATTTCGATGCCAACGGCATGATCGTGATGGCGGGCGGCATCGACCTGCATTCGCATATCGGCGGCGGCAAGACTAATCTGTCGCGCCTGTTGCTGCCGGAAGATCATCGCGACGATCCGCGCGCCGTGCCCGATCGCCCGAACGAAGGCCGCTACATGCGCCTGCCTTCATGCGGTGTGTGCGCGCCGGGCACGCTCGCCGCAGGTTATCGCTATGCGGAAATGGGCTATACGGCCGCGTTCGAACCGGCGATGATCGCCTCGAACGCGCGGCATGCGCATCTGGAAATGGGCGACACGCCGATCATCGATCACGGCGCCTACGTGATGATGGGCAATGACGAGCTCTTCCTTCAGATGCTCGCCGCCAACGAAGATTTCGAGCGCCTGCGCGATTACGTCGGCTGGACGATCAATTCGAGCAAGGCGCTCGGCGTGAAGGTCGTGAATCCCGGCGGCATTTCGGCGTTCAAATTCAATCAGCGTTCGCTCGATGTCGATGAAAAACACGTGCACTACGGCATCACGCCGCGCGATGTATTGAAGACGCTCACACGCGCGCTGACCGATCTGCGCGTGCCGCATCCGCTGCATGTGCATGCAAGCAATCTCGGCGTGCCGGGCAATATCGAATCGACGATCCGAACGATGGATACCGCCGAAGGCCTGCCCATTCATCTGACGCATATCCAGTTCCATAGCTATGGCACCGAAGGCCCGCGCAAGTTCTCGTCGGGCGCGCGGGCGATCGCCGAAGCGGTGAACGCGCGGCCCAATGTGACGATCGATGTCGGCCAGATCATCTTCGGTCAGACGGTCACGGCATCAGGCGACACGATGATGCAGTTCAAGAACGCACCGATGGCCCGGCCGCGAAAATGGGTCCTCGGCGATATCGAATGCGATGCGGGCTGCGGCGTCGTGCCGTTCAAGTATCGCGAAGAGAGCTTTGTGAACGCGCTGCAATGGATCATCGGGCTGGAAATCTTTCTGCTCGTCGACGATCCGTGGCGCGTATCGATGACCACCGATCATCCGAACGGCGCGCCCTTCACAAGCTATCCGCATCTGATCCGCTTGCTGATGGACAAGTCCTTTCGCGACGCGCAACTCGACACGCTGCACGCCGATGCGAAGACCACGACCGCGCTCGCCGAAATCACGCGCGAATTCTCGCTCTACGAGATCGCGATCATTACGCGCGCCGGTCCCGCGAAACTGCTCGGTTTGAAAGATCGCGGTCATCTCGGCGCAGGCGCGGCGGCGGATATCGCCGTATATCGCGACGACGCCGATCGCGAGCGCATGTTCACATCGCCCGCTTATGTGTTCAAGGATGGCGAACTGATCGCGCGCGACGGCACGCTGCTCGCGACGCCGACCGGCGGCATTCATTACGTGAGCCCGGACTACGACCGCGCGATCGAAAAGCGCGTGCGAGATTTCGCGCAGAAGAATCTCGCGACACGCTTCGAAAATATCGCGATCGGCGACGACGAAATCTGCGCATGCTGCAACGGCGGGCGGCTCTTGCCCGTCGCGTGCTTCGCGGCGAGCGGGAGTTGACGCATGCGCATCAACGATACGCAGATCGACGACACCTTTGCCGAAGCCTTCCCGATGAAGGCGACCCGCCTCGTCATCACCGCGCATACGCCGACGTGGGCGCGCCATGCGGCCAATTCGCTGACGGGGTTCGCTACGTCCGTCATCGATTGCGGCTGCGAGGCGGGCATCGAACGCGATCTCACGGGCGATGAAACGCCCGATGGCAGGCCGGGCATCTCGGTCCTGATCTTCGCGATATCGTCGAAGGAATTGGCCAAGCAGATCGCGCGGCGTGTCGGCCAATGCGTGCTGACATGCCCGACGACGGCGGTCTATGGCGGCATCGATCCCGCCAACACGCGCGCACCGCTCTCCGACAATGCGCCGCTCGGCGCTGGCCTGCGCTTTTTCGGCGACGGCCATCAGATCTCGAAAGTCCTCGACGGCACGCGTTACTGGCGCGTGCCGGTGATGGACGGCGAGTTCGTCTGCGAGGAATTTACCGCGACCGTGAAGGCGGTCGGCGGCGGCAACCTGCTGTTTCTTGCGCGCGATATCGACAGCGCCTTGCAAGCTGCGGAGTCCGCCGTCGCCGCGATGCATCGGTTGCCGAACGTCATCACCCCGTTTCCGGGCGGCGTCGTGCGCTCGGGCTCCAAGATCGGCTCGAAATACGCGGGCGCGGCCGCATCGACCAATGATGCGTTCTGTCCGACGCTCGTCGGTTTGTCGAAGAAAAGCGAGCTGACGCCGGACGTCGCGTGCGTGCTCGAAATCGTGATCGACGGCCTCACCGACGCCGATGTCGGCGCCGCGATGACAGCCGGCATCGCGGCCGCAACGAACATCGGCCGCGCGGGCGGCGTCCTGCGCATTTCCGCAGGCAATTACGGCGGCAAGCTCGGGCCCTATCACTTCAAGCTGCACGAGCTGTCTAAAGATATCGACGGGAGCCGCGCATGAACGCGATCACGTTGCGCGTAAAAAATGCGCCGGGCTTTCGCGTCGACGGGTCGAAATTACTGCCTGTCGAACTTGCGGCTGCTTCGCGGGCCGACTTGCCTCGCGTCGTCCTGCAAGGCGCCGGCGAAACGTGCGCGCTCGGCGATCTCTTCGATATCGCGCTGACGCAGGATGACAAGCCCTCGCTCACGATCGAAGGCGACGCGTGCTGGCTCGATCGCATCGGCGCGAACATGACCGAAGGCACGCTCACGGTGCAGGGCAACGCAGGCGATTACGCGGGCTTGAAGATGTCCGGCGGCGAGTTGCACATTGAGGGCGATGCAGGTGCTTTCGCCGCGTGCGAGATGCAAGGCGGCCGTCTGTCGATTCACGGCGACGCGGGCGATTTCGCGGCGGGCGCGCTGCCCGGCGACATGGAAGGCATGGCGGGCGGCACACTCGCGATTCACGGCAACGCGGGCGCGCGCCTCGCGGACCGCATGCGGCGCGGGACGGTGCTCGTCGCGGGCGATGCAGGCGATTTCGCGGCGTCGCGGCTGATCGCGGGATCGGTCTGCGTCGGAGGGGAAGTGGGCGCACACTTGGGATACGGCATGCGGCGCGGCACGGTGTTACTGACACATGCGCCATCTCGCATTCCGCCGACTTTCACCGAGGGCGGGCGCGGCTTCGACGTGTTCTGGCTGCTCTTCACGCGGATGCTCGCGCGCGAGCGCACACGCGGGCTTGCGTCATTCGCGGCATTGGCCGGCGATGTGTTGCCGCGACGCTACGCCGGCGACCTCGCCGTGGATGGACGGGGGGAATTGCTGATCGCCAATTCTTAGACAGGCGAGAAAAATGCAGATTGAATCGTCGGAAACGAAAACCATTTTCACGGGAGGCAGGGCATGAGCACCGCGCGGACAACCGCGACCTCGCGCGACGGCAGCATCGATGCCGCTGGCGAGCGTTACGCGCGCCCGATGATCGCATTGCACTGGCTCATGGCGATTGCGATCATCGCGATGCTGTGCATCGGCTTCTATATGGTCGGTCTGCCGCGCGGGCTGCCGTTCAAGTCGGACCTCATAAACTTCCACAAGTCGCTTGGAATCACCGCTTTCCTGCTGGTGCTGATCCGCATCCTGGTACGCCTGGCTTATGGCCGGCCGCCTCTGCCGCCGATGCGAACGTGGCAACGCGCCGCCGCGAGCATTACGCAGGCTCTTTTATATGCAGGCATGGTGGCGATGCCGCTCACCGGATATCTCGGCTCGTCGTTCAACAAGTTCGGCACGAAGCTCTGGGGCATTGCGCTGCCGCAATGGGGCTGGGACGACAAGCACCTTCGGGAGATTTTTTTCGGCATCCACGGATATCTCGCGTGGATCATGGCCGCGCTGGTCATCCTGCATTTTCTCGGCGCGATGAAGCATCAACTGATCGACCGCGACGGTCTCTTGCGGAGGATGTTGCCTTGAAAATACGCGTGCTCGGTTCATCGGCGGGCGGCGGCTTTCCGCAATGGAACTGCAACTGCCGCAATTGCGACGGCGTGCGGCGCGGGACGATCGCGGCGCGCGCGCGCACGCAGTCGTCCATTGCCGTCACCGATAACGGCGAGGACTGGCTGCTCGTCAACGCATCGCCGGATATCCTGGCGCAGATCGCGGCGAATCCCGAACTGCAGCCCGCGCGCCGTGTGCGCGATACCGGCATCGCGGCCGTCGTCACGATGGATGCGCAGATCGATCACGTCACGGGCCTGCTGATGCTGCGCGAGCGCGGCGCGCCCTTGCCGCTTTATACGACCGACGCCGTGTGGCAAGACCTCTCGACGGGCTTTCCGGTCACGTCGATTCTGTCGCATTACTGCGGTGTGGAGCACAGGCGCATCGCGCTCGATGGCGCATCGTTCTCCGTACCCGAACTGCCGCGCGTCGCCATCGACGCGTTGCCTTTGTCGAGCAAGGCGCCGCCTTATTCGCCGCATCGCGATGCGCCGGAAACGGGCGATAACATCGGCCTCATGTTCACGAATACGGCCACAGGCAGGCGCGCGTTCTATGCACCGGGTCTCGGCGCACTGGAACCGCACGTGCTCGATGCGATGCGCGAAGCGGACCTGCTGCTCGTCGACGGCACCGTGTGGACCGACGACGAAATGATCGCGCTGAAGCTCACGAAGAAGACCGGCAGGGACATGGGCCATCTCGCGCAGAGCGGCGCGGGCGGCATGATCGAAGTGCTGGATTCGATCGATCGCGCGGACGTCCGCAAGGTGCTGATCCACATCAACAACACGAACCCTATCCTCGTCGAGGATGGACCCGAACGACGCATTCTGTCGGAGCACGGCATCGAAGTCGCGCACGACGGCATGAGCTTCGAGCTATGACACTCGCACTGGATACTGGAGACCGCCCGATGTTCGATCCGATGCTCAACCCGACCACAGGCCCGATCTTCACCGCGGTGAAGGACGACGGGCCCGCGTGGACGCGCGAGGAATTCGAAGCGCAGTTGCGCGCGAAGGGCACGGCGTATCACATTCATCATCCATTCAACGTGACGATGAATAGCGGCGGCTCTTCGAAGGAACAGATTCGCGGCTGGGTCGCGAACCGCTTCTACTACCAGATCAACATTCCGCTGAAGGATGCGGCGGTGATGTCGAATTGTCCCGATCGCGAAACGCGCCGACGCTGGGTGTTGCGCATTCTCGATCACGACGGCTACGGCGATCAGCCGGGCGGCATCGAGGCATGGGCGCGTCTCGGCGACGCAGTGGGCCTGTCCCGCGACGATCTATGGTCGCTGAAGCTCGTGACGCCGGGCGTGCGCTTCGCCGTCGATGCGTACGTGAACTTCGCGCGGCGCGCGCCGTGGCAGGAATCGGTGTGCTCGTCGCTCACCGAGATGTTCGCGCCGCAGATTCACAAGGATCGTCTCGCGACGTGGCCCGAGCATTACAAGTGGATCGAGCCGGAAGGGCTTTTGTATTTCCGCTCGCGCGTGTCGCTTGCCCAGCGCGACGTCGAGCACGGTCTCGAAGTGACGCTCGCGCATTTCACGACGCGTCAGGCGCAGCAACGCGCGCTCGATATCCTGCAATTCAAGCTCGACATTCTCTGGACCATGCTCGATTCGATCGAAAAGGCTTTCCCGCAATGAGCGACATCAATCCGACGCAACGCAAGCAAGAAGCCGTCGAAGCGCCCGACGATTCGTTGCATCCGAAGCTAAAACGCCTCTTTCGACTGCAATGGGAGCCGGCGCAGGATGCGCATGTGCTGCTTTATCCCGAAGGCATGGTGAAGCTCAATCAAAGCGCCGCGCAGATTCTTCTGCGTTGCGACGGCACGCGCGATATCCCCGCGCTCGTCGCGGATCTGGAACAGGCGTTCAACGCGTCCGGCCTCGGCGACGACGTGCGCGCGTTCATCGCCGGGGCGCGTGCGCGCGGCTGGCTGGAGTAGCGTCATGACCGACTTGTCCGAACCGATCGCGAAACCCGAGCACGAAGGCGCGCCGATTGCGCCGCCGCTGTGGCTGCTCGCGGAGCTGACGTATCGCTGTCCGCTGCATTGCGTGTTCTGCTACAACCCCGTGAATTACGCCGACCATACGCGCGAGCTCGATACCGCTCAATGGATCGACGTATTGCGTCAGGCGCGCGCGTTGGGCGCGGCGCAACTCGGCTTCTCCGGCGGCGAGCCGCTCTTGCGCGACGATCTCGAAACGCTCGTCGGTGAAGCACGCAAGCTGGGTTTCTATACGAATCTCATCACGTCGGGCATTGGCCTGACGGAGAAGCGCATCAGCGCGCTGCAGGAAGCCGGGCTCGATCACATCCAGCTTTCGTTTCAGGATTCATCGCAGGAACTCAACGACTTTCTCTCCAGCACGAAGACCTTCGACTACAAGAAGCGCGTCGCGACGCTCATCAAGGCGTATGGCTTTCCGATGGTGCTCAACTGCGTGCTGCATCGTTATAACCTGCCGCATATCGGACGCATCATCGACATGGCGCTCGCGATGGGCGCCGAATATCTCGAGCTCGCGAACACGCAGTACTACGGCTGGGCGCATGCGAACCGCGCGCAGCTCATGCCGACGAAAGAGCAACTCGACGAAGCGGAGGCCGTGGTCGAGCGCTATCGCAAGGAGATCGGCGACAGGTGCAAGATCTTTTTCGTCGTGCCCGATTACTACGAACGCCGGCCCAAGCGCTGCATGAACGGCTGGGGCTCGGTGTTTCTCGGCATCGCGCCCGATGGCGCCGCGCTGCCGTGCCACACCGCGCGCTCGCTGCCGGGCCTCACGTTTCCGAACGTCACCGAGATGCCGCTCAAGGACATCTGGTACGAGAGCGATGCGTTCAATCGCTTTCGCGGCTTCGGCTGGATGAAGGAGCCGTGCCGCAGTTGCGACGAGAAAGCCATCGACATGGGTGGCTGCCGCTGTCAGGCGTATCTGTTGACGCAGGACCCCGCGAATGCGGACCCGGTGTGCGACAAGTCCCCGCATCACGAGCGCGTGATCGAAGTGGTGCGCGCGGCATCGGCGAGGCAGGAACCGCAGGAGCAACCCATCGTCTTTCGCAACGATGCGAACTCGAAACGCATCGCGGCGCTTGCTCGCGATAATGGTTCAGAAGAAGGAGAAGACAAGCCATGATTGCCGACATCTCCGTGCTGCTCGTGGACGATCACGCCGTCGTGCGTGAAGGCTACAAGCGTCTGCTCGAACTGAGTCCCGACGTGAGCGTCGCGGGCGAAGCGGCGGATGCGGCCGAGGCTTACCAGAAGTTTTGCGCGTTGCAGCCGGATGTCGTGGTGATGGATCTCGCGCTGCCCGGCGCGAGCGGCATCGAGGCGATGCGGCGCATGCTGGCGCGCGAGCCGCATGCGCATGTGCTGATCTTCAGCGTGCATGAGGAAGCGATCTTCGTGCGGCGCGCGCTCGATGCCGGAGCGCGCGGCTATGTCACGAAGGCGAGCGCCCCTGACGTGCTCGTCGAAGCGGTGCGATCCGTCGCGCGCCGCGCGTGCTATCTGAGTCCGGATATTTCGCAGGCGCTGGCCTTGCGCGCGACGATTCAGGAAGGCCCCCCGGGACGGCAGTTATCCGCGCGCGAGTTCGAAGTGCTGCGTCTGCTCGTGCAGGGTTATACGCTGCCGAGCATCGCGGAGAAGCTGGGCCTGAGTCAGAAGACGGTCGCGAATCATCAATCGGTGATCCGCCAAAAGTTCGGCGCGGACAACGGCGTGCAACTTGCGCAGATCGCGAATCGCCTGGGCCTTCACTTCGCCGATTTCGCTTCGTCCGCCGCTGCGTCGTTCGGCCCCGAAGTCGGCAACGGCAGTCCTGCCTGAGCCGGCACGCGCGCGCAAAAAAGGAAGCCGCCGCCCGGCTCGCTCGCGATCTGAAGCGTCCCGCCGAGCGCTTCGACACGCTCGCGCATGCCGATCAGACCGAGCCCGTTGCGCGGCTTCGCGAGATCAACGCCCGGCCCGTCGTCGGCCATCGTCACGACGATTTCCTGCGGCGCGCGCGCCAGATAAATCTCCACGCGTGAGCGCCGCGCGAACTTCGACACGTTCGTAAGCCCTTCCTGCACGAGCCGGTACAGCGTGATGTTGAGCGCATCGCTCAGATTGTCGAAGTCGCCTTCGACGGCGAGCGTAAATGTCGCATCGGGCAAGCGCTCGCGCCAGCCATCGACGCAATGTTCGAGCGCGGTCGGCAAACCGAATTCATCGAGCCCGATGGGACGCAGCCTGCGAATCATCCCGCCGATCTCGCGATACACGTGCGTCGCGCTGTGCATCAGCGACAGCGACAGCCGATGCACCTCCGCCTCGCGCCCCGCCGACAGGTCGCGGATACGCCCGGCATCGAGCGACATGGCGTTGAGATACTGGCCGAGCTCGTCGTGCAATTCGCGCGCGAGATGGCGACGCTCGGTTTCCTGTGCCGCGATCGCCTGACTCGCGAGCCGCCGGTTCTCCGCGAGCAGATGCTCGGCCTCTTCTTCCAGCACGCGTCGCCGGCGCACTTCCGACTGCGCCTCGCGATAGCGGCGCCACGCGAACCACGCGAAGCCGATCGCGAGCACGACGAGCGTCGGCGGCAATTCGTCGAGCTGGAAGCGCTCGGCGCTGCGCGTCAGGCGAAACGCGTACTCGCTGAAGTCAAAGCGTGCGAAGAGCGCGGCGGCGACGAGCGTGTTCGCGATCACGCAGGCCAGATCGCGCCATGCCGGCGAGCCCGGCGCGCGACGGTCGGCGTCTTTCGCGAGAGAGGGCAAGGATTCGGATGGCATCACGGAATGCATTCTACGCACGGCGTCATCGCGCGGTGCGGTAGCGGGAACGCATTTGGGAACGCTTCCCTGCGCGATCGGGAAAACCTCCCGGTCCATCCGTTCATTCTTATGCGACGCTTTCATTGAGAGAACAATCCCGACGCGTGGATCGAACGATAAGAGGAGACGACCGATGAGGAGCATGCCGCGCCTGCCCGCGCCCGCGCATCCGTTCAAACCCCGAGCAGGGCTGCGGCTCATCTTCGGCGGCGCGTTCGCGAGCATCACCGTGGCTGCGTGGGCGCAAACGCCTCCATCGACCAATGCGGCCGAAGCGCCGCCCGCTGCCTCGGCAGCGCAGGCGCAAACGCCGCCGGACACGGAGTTGCCCACGATCGTCGTGGTCGGCACCACGCCGCTCGTCGGCGTCGGCACACCGCTCGAAAAGGTGCCCGCGAACGTGCAGACCATCAAGGGCTCGGAGATCGAGGCGCAGCATACGCCCACGATCGCCAACTACCTGGAAAAGAACGTCGTCAGCGTCGATACCAACGATGCCCAGGGCAATCCGTGGCAGACCGACATCAACTATCGCGGCTTTACCGCTTCGCCGCTGCTCGGCACGCCGCAAGGGCTGTCGGTGTTCATGGACGGCGTGCGCATCAACGAGCCCTTCGGCGATGTCGTCAACTGGGACCTGATTCCGCAGGCCGCGATCCAGACGATGCAGATCATCCCCGGCTCGAACCCGACCTTCGGCCTGAACACGCTCGGCGGCGCGGTCGCCGTAACCACCAAGAACGGCCGCAGCAATCCCGGCGGCAATGTGGATGTCGGCTTCGGCTCGTTCGGGCGCAAGTATGCGCAAATCGAGCAAGGCGGCTTGATCGGCGATCATCTGGATTACTACTTCACCGCCAACATCACGAACGACAACGGCTGGGCCGATCACAACGCGAGCAAGTTGCGACAGGCGTTCGGCAAGATCCGCTATACCGATGCCGATACGACGATCTCCGTATCGATGGGCGGCGCGGACAACACGCTGAACGGCTCGCAGACGATCCCGCGCTCGTTCATGGACAACTTCCGTCAGGCCTACACGTTCCCCGATACGAACGAGAACCAGGTCGGCTATCTGACGATCAACGCGGAGCACTACATCACGCCGAACGTGCAGTTGAGCGGCAACGTGTATTACCGCCACTATCGCAACAAGAACGTGAGTTCCAACGTGAACGAAGATTTCGATCCGAACGGCGACGATGCCGACGAACTCACGCAAGCCTTCAACGATCAGTCGGTCATCGTGACGGACAGCTACGGCGCGAGTCTGCAACTCACGCTGCTCAACAGGCTGTTCGGCCATGACAATCAGCTGATCATCGGCGCGGCGGGCGACTTCGCGAATTCGCATTTCAATCAAGCCGAGCAGCCGGCCGTCTTCGAGGACAACCGCGCGACCATCGGCACCGGTCCTTTCGCGCCGACCACGGACGCGAAGACGCACAATGCGAATCTGGGCATCTACTTCGAAAACACGTTCTCCTTCAACGAGCAATGGTCGATGACGCTAGCAGGCCGCTACAACTGGGCGAAGGCGACCATCGGCGATGAAAGCGGCGTGCAGCCGCTGCTCGACGGGAATCACACGTTCTCGCGCTTCAATCCGGCCATCGGCTTCAACTGGAATCCGACGCCTTACTTCACGGCGTACGCGACGTATAACGAAGGCATGCGCTCGCCGACCGCCATCGAGCTCGCGTGCGCGGACCCGGCCGCGCCCTGCTCGCTGCCCAACGACTTCATCGCGGACCCGGATCTGAAGCCCGTGATCTCGAAGACATTCGAAATCGGCGCGCGCGGGCGCATCGGCAACCATACGACGTGGAGCGCGGCGGCCTACAGCACGACGCTTACCGACGATATCCAGTTCGTCAGCAGTCAGGGCGCGGCGAGCACGCTCGGGTATTTCCAGAACGTCGGCAAGACGCGGCGGCAAGGCTTCGAACTCGCGGGCCGCACGCAATGGGGGCCGCTGGGCGTCGCGGCGAGCTATAGCTATGTGAACGCGACGTATCGCTCGACGTGGAGCGAAAGCAGCGCAAGCAATTCGAGCGCCGACGACGGCAACATCACCGTGCATTCGGGCGACCGCATTCCGGGCATTCCGGCGAACACGGTGAAGATGCGCCTCGACTACAACCCGATTTCGCGCTGGAACATCGGCGCGAATCTTACGTATCGCAGCAGCATCTTCGCGCGGGGCGACGAGAACAATCAGGACGTGAACGGCAGCGTCGCGGGTTATTTCCTGATCGACCTCGACACGACCTACAACGTGACCAAGCAACTGCAGGTCTATGCGACGGTGAAGAACCTGTTGAACAAGCGCTATGCGAACTTCGCGATTCTCGGCGAGAACTTCTTCAACGGGCCGAACCATACGTTCAACGGCGGCGACACCGTCAACGAGCAGTTCCTCGGCGTGGGTGCGCCGCGCGGCGTGTGGGTGGGGATGCGGTATGCGTGGAAGTGACGCGGCGCGAATGCGCGCGGCCTATTCCTGATACGACTTCCACGGAATGCCGCGCGACTCGAGGCCCTCCCAAAGCGCGACGTTGCAGCGATGCAGATCTTCCTCGCTGCGCGGATGCTTTTGATTGCGCAGGTTCATCCTGTGACCGAGCATGCCGAGAAGCCCGCCTTCGAGTTGCGCCGGGTCCGCACCCCAACGCAGATCGATTTCGGAGAGCGCCACGCCCACGGAGCGATGCAATGCAAGCACATCGTCCATGCTCATCTCGATCTCGATCGGATGGGCGTACAGCTTGTTTATGTTGGCGACGTCGTGTCCTGTCATGCGCGGGTAGAACGCCGGGAGCATGCGCGCGTAGAGCCGGATCTTCGCTTCATACAGCTTCGCGCTATCCAGGTTGAGCGACGTCATGCCGCTATGCACGCGATACAGCGTGAGCGCTTCCGGCAGATTCGCGAAACGCGCGCCATGAAGCATGCAGTCGAACCAGAAGCCGAGATCGTCGACGATGTCGAGGTTGGGATCGTAGCGGATGCCATGCTGCTGCACGAACTCACGCCGGAACATGGTGCTCGGATTGGCCAGGTACGCTCCACCGACCGTAAAGCGCGCCTTGATGTTCGCGTCGTCGAGCGGAAAGTCGCTCGTGAAATGGTCTTCGTCGAAATGCCGGATTTGCGTGCCGACGACAGTGATATCCGGATGCGCATCGAGAAACACACTCTGCTTTCTCAACCGGTCCGGCTCGGCGATGTCGTCGTGATCGATGCGCGCGATGTATTCGCCGCGGCACAGGTTGAACGCCCGATTCGCGTTGGCGGGCCGCCCCTGATTGTGTTCGAGCGCGAATACGCGGATTCGTGAATCGTTCAGACCGCGCACGAGATCGAGTGTCGCGTCGGTGCTGGCGTCGTCCAGAACGAGAAGCTCGAAGTCCGCGTCCTGACGCAGCAACGAGTGCAAGGTCTCGACGATGTATTTTTGCGCGTTGTAAGTCGGCACGACTACGGAAATTTTCGGCATGGCGTCAGCCTCTCCGGGCGGATGAAGCCGTGCATTGTCCGCCAGCTGCCCGGGCGAGATGTCATAGAACGTCTTTCCCCGATGCTATCAGGCATCGAAACGGCGAAGCGTTCTGGCTTGCGCAACGACGGACCGCGCAGAACGAAACGGCCGCGCAAGGCGGCCGTCTGCCGAACGAGAACAACGTTCCGTTCAACGCCCGACGATCGACCCCGCGCTCGCCGGATACGTGACGATGCCCCACGCGAGCGGCAGATCGCCGATCTGCTTGATCTCCTTGTAATCGGCGCCGTCGAGCACATAGACCGCGTTCGAGCGCCCGCACGCGAGCAGCAGCTTCGAGCCGTCGGGGGTGAAGCTGAAGTGCCAGCAGCGCTGACCCACGGGCACGTCCTGCATGTGCTCGTAGGTCGCGCCATCGAACACCTGCAAGGTCTTGTCGCGCGATGCCGCGATCAGCAGCCGCTTGCCCGACGGATCGAACGAGACGCCATACGGGCCCGTCTTCGTATCAACGGTCTTCATGGTCTTCAGGCTCGTGCCATCGAGCACGACGAACTTGTTCGCGTTCTCGAGCGTGACGACATATTGCTTGCCGTCCGGCGACGCCTTGATGCCGCGCGGACGCGAACCCTTGTCGAGCTTCACCGTGCGCACCGGCTTGCCCGTCCCGACGCGATACACCGACACCGTGTCGTCGCCTTCGTTGGTCACGAGGATCAGCTTGCCATCGGGGGAAAACTCGACGCCTTCCGTCTCGTGGCCGCTCTTGACCGAATGCGTGACCTTCATCGTCTTCAAATCGATGATGGCAATTTCGGCGGGCGGCGAGTTGGCGTCGTCGTCATCCTTTTCCGGCTGGCCAGGTTTCGGCGGGCCGCCGCTTTCCCCCGGCTCGTACGTCACATAGGCATAGCCGCCGAACACGCGCACGAATTCCGGATTCTTGCCGATCTTCACGCGCCGCACGACCTTGCCCGACGATGTGTCGATCTCGGACAGGTCGCCCGTCGTCTTGTTCGCCACATAGAGACGCGTGCCATCCTTGTTCAGCGAAAGGCCGCGCGGGCCGTCCTTGCCGACATCCCACGTCTTCGCGAGCGAGAGATTGTCGAGATCGATCACGCCGACGCCGGCGCTCTCGGTCGTCACGTAGGCGGTCGGCGCGGCGGCGTGCGCGAAGCTCGCGGCGAGTGCGAGCGATGGCGCGAACACCGACGCGCAGGCGATGCGCGCCGCCTTGAATCTGACTTGCATGGTCGTCTCCAGCGGTTTCGTTGGCTTGTTCGAGTTCGTTTGACGCACGCGCGCGGCGAAATCGCACGTCGCGCGTGCCTGCAAGTCCAACTTAGCGCAATCGTCGGCGCAGTGGCAACGGCATCGGCCGGGAGAAATTCCCGAATTCGACGGGAAAGACGCGTCGCGCGGAGTCAGCGCGTCGCGGAGGGATCGCTTGCAAGCAGATCGACGAGCGCCTTCGCCCCCCGCTTCCACGACAAATCGGTGTTCCCGCGTATGTCCACCGAGCGCTGAAAGCGCATCGCGCCGCTGTCGGCATCTTCGACACGCAAGTTCATGTTGAGAATGAGATTGCTGATCTTCTGCACCCAGCACACGCCGACCCGCGACGCGCCCAGCTCTTTTGCGACACGCAGTTCGCAGCCGTTGCACGCGCTCATGTCCTGCGCACTTTTCAGCGACGCGATCAGATCGCCCGCCTGCGCGTTGTCGGCGACGCGAAAGAGCGCGCGTTCGCGCAGGTCATCGCGCAAGGCGCCGCTCACCATCGCGAGGCGCTCCGTCTGAATGCGATTGATCTCGGCATCGTTGTAGGCTGCGTTGTCGTCGATGAGCGTGCAATCGAGCATCGCGATGGATTGCGGCGCGGACTGCGCGAGCGCGCCGCTCATGACGATGGCGAGCGTGATCGCGAGCAGCGCGCGAAGCGAGTGGATCATGGCGTCGGCCTCGATGATGAGCATCTGCACGCGACCATACCGGTGATCGCGCAGACGGGCAAGCGACACGTGCTCACGACGACGCGCGCAACGCTTCGTCCGCTACCGCGAGCCGCGACGCCATCATCTTCACGACGAAGCGATGCCATTCCTGCGCGGTCAGCGGATCGTCGAGTTCGAGCTTGCGCAACGCCGCGAGCGTGAGACGCCGCAGGCGCGCGGGCTCGTCGGCGAAGACATCCGCGCTTCGCGGCGCATTCGTATACACCGCCATTTCGCCGATGATCGTCCCCGGCCCGAACGAGCGCAGCCGCACCGAGCGGCCGTTCGCGAGCGGAAGCGACACGGTCACGCGCCCTTCCTCGACGATATAGAGCGCATCGCCCGCATCGCCCCGGCGAAAGAGCGCCTCGCCCGCGCCGATAGCGCATACGTCGAGCAGATTAGCCAGCCCTTCCAGCGCGCGCGGCGTGAAGTGCGGCGCGAGCATCGCCCGAAAATCGCCGGCCGGCACGCGCGGTTCGCGCGTGCGCGTCGATGCGGCGAGCTGCTGCGCTTCAATCCATTCGAGGCCCGCGTCGAGCGTGTCGAACTCGCGGATACCGAGCGCGAGCGCGCCCGTGCGCTCGAGCAGCACGCGCGAGTTGCGCGGCAGCGCGGTCAGCACGAGATCCGCGCCGATCGCCGCGCACGCCTGGCGCAGCTTCACGAACGCGAGCGACACGGACGCGTCCATGCCGTTGGTCCAGGCGAAATCGAGCACGACGTGACGCACCGGTCGCGGACCATGCGAGCGAATGCGTTCACGCACCCGCTGGAGCATCGAGTTCGCGGAGCCGAAGAAGAGGAAACCTTGCAGGCAGACGCCGCAGATTTCATCGCCGCGATCCATCAGAAAGCGTGTCTCCTCGATGCTGCGTTCGACGTTCGACGTGCGGGTGCGGCCGTCGAACTCCATGCGCACGCAGCCGGCGCGTCCGTAGAGCAGCGCAAACGTCACGCATGCCGCGACCACGCCCGCGACGACGCCCGCGATCACGCCATAGAACGCGATCACCGCGAGAATCAGCGGCACGAGCAAATATTCGTGCCACGTGAGCTTGCGATACGCGCCGACGAGCCAGTCCATCATGAGCCGCAGCCCCATGTAGATCTGCATGCCGACGAGCACCGGCACCGGGAACAGCGAGACGAGATCGGGCGAGGCGATCAGCACGAAGAGGCACGCGAGCGCGGCGAACACACCTGCCGCGCGGCTCGTCGCGCCGGCGCGCGCGTTGAGCATCGAGCGGTTGTACGACTGATAGCCGACCATCCCGCCGAAGAGACCGCTCGCGATATTCGCGAGGCCCGCAGCGCGCATCTCGCGGTTCAGGTCGATGTCCTGCCCGGTGGCCGCGCCCATCGCGGTCGAGTTCATGATGATCGTGATCGCCGACACCGACGTGACGATAAGCGTCTCGGGCAGGTGCGCGACGATCGCACGCCAGTCGACCTCGCCGTGCGCGAGCGACGACGGCAAGTGCAGCTCGGGGATGTGCAGCGCGTGCATCGGCACATGCTGAAGCAGGAGGCCCATGTTGCGCGCGTCATCGGGCGAAATGCCGGCGACGTGCAGCAGCGCATAGAAGAGCGCGATGCCGATGGCGAGCGTGATCGGCAATGCGGCCGCGTGCCGCCATGTGCGCGCGAGGATCGTCGCGAGCGCGCCGACGAAGAGCGCGGGCGCCCATGCGAGCCAGTGCAGTTGCACGAGCCGCGGCAGCGTGTGCCAGTCGAGTGCGACGCCCGTCAGCACGCGAAACGCGCCCGCGATCAGCAGATAGCCGGTCCCGGCGAGAAAGCCGCCCATCACGGGATATGGCAGGAATTGCAGCGAGCGGCTGCGTCTGGATGAACCGATCGCGAAGAGAATGACTCCCGTGACGAGCGAGCACAGCGCGATGGCGACGAGCACCGTCAGCAGGATTTCCGTCGGCGATCCGCCGTTCGCGCGCACGCTGCTCGCGACGCCCGCCGCGACGCCGACGAGAAACGCAGTCGCATTGCTGTCCGGGCCGCCGATGTTCATGCGCATCGAGCTCGTCAGCGCGATGACGAACGCGGTGACGATGCAGCTCACGAGCGCGGTCGGGACGCCGAGCTCGGCATAGCGCGCAAGATCGGCGCTGAAGATGAGCGTGCCGAGGCTCATCGCGTAGCAGAGCATCATGAGCGTGGACACGGTGCCGGCGGTGATATCGCCGACGAGCGCGGCGGCGCGCGGCATGGCGCGCGCGAGAACCGTGCGATGTGTCGTGGCTGGCTTCACGGCGCCTCCCGATGCGGGAAAACGGCAGACGTATGCGCTCGAACCGCTCGAACCCGCTCGAACCCGCTCGAACGCAAAGCGCGCCGAAAAGTATCCGCTGCGCGCGAGAACGATGTCAATTTTCCCGTGACCTGCCGCACGCGCCGATGCGAGCGCGGCTTTCATCTGACGTGAATACCCTTCGCGGTGGATTCATCGCGTCAACTGGAGTAACGTTGACTTGCGAGCGAACACTACACCAAGGAGGCGATCATGCCCGACGATCCCGCTCAGTGGCACGTTTTCGACTACGAAGGTTTCGAGATCCACGTGCAGCCGCAATTGAAGCCGACGCCCGAACACGCGGCGCCCGGCAAGGCGGATCGCTACGTGTATATCGGACATGTGTGCAGGCCCGGCGCGAACGCGGAGATACCCGGCGAAGCGGTGCATTTTCACGCCGACGGCGAAGACGCATACAAGAGCGCACAGGACGCCGTGGACGATGCGCGGCATATCGGCAAGAGCATCGTCGATGGCACGCATCCGGATCTTTCGGTGCTGCCGCTGGTGTCGCATCAGCATCATCCGGGATGACGAACGAGAGCATGGGATCGCGAGAAGACGACGCGCATGTCGAAGGCCTGAGCGCGATCACGCTCGCGACGCACGACATGCCGCGCGCGGTGCGCTTCTATGAAGCGCTCGGCTTTCGCCTCCTGTATGGCGGCGCAAACGAGGCCTTCACTTCGTTCGCGCTCGGCAGTTCATTTCTCAATCTCACCAGCGAGACGCACGGCCCGATTCAGTTTTGGGGCCGCGTGATCATCTACGTGTCCGATGTGGACGCGTTCTACCGGAAAGCGCAGGCGCACGGCATCGAGCCGCAATTCGCGCCGCGCGATGCGCCCTGGAACGAGCGCTATTTCCATCTCACCGATCCGGACGGCCACGAGCTGAGTTTTGCGCGTCCGCTATGATTCGTGCGTCTCAGGCACGACATTCGCTTAACATCCAGTGACGGGTAGCGTACGCATCGGCCATTTCATATGACCGATCGCGCACATACCCCTGCATCACGTTGCACGACGATGAACTCATCGGCGTACGCGTTTTGAATGAACGGGGCATGGGGAAGACGCGTAAAAGCTCGCTGTTGCTCGCTGTTGCTATTTCGCAAAAACGGGCACTGCCAGTAATTCCGGGCGTAGAGTTCAAGTGTTTTATCAAGAACGTGGTGCATTGCGGCAGGGTTTTCATTGAGCGGGACTTAAAGATCGGCAGCCTCGACCGTAAACCCGATCATGAATGCCGCAGGAGACTGAAAATGAAATGCGTGAACGAGCGGTCCCTTCGTTATCAGGTCGAAAAATGGCTCGCGCCGGGCAGCATGCCCGTGCATGTACGGCAGTTCAGCCGCACGCGTTCCGACAGGCGCCGATATGTTTGTGTCGAGGCGCTGCACGGCGCGGCGGCGAGAGCGCTGTTCTTCTTTCGTCACGACGACGGTCACTGGTGCGTCTATCCGCCCGCACCGAAGCAAAGCAACATGCGCGGTGAAAGACTGGTCGCCTGAGCCAGTCTTGTTTCACCGCCCCGGGGTGGCAATCAGAAACGAAGGTTGTTGAGGAACTGGAACCACATTGCGCCGAGCGGATTCGCCGCGCCGGCGCTGTCGCTGACAGGCTCCTGCTCTTCTCTCTCGTCCTTGGCGCGTGCTTCCTCTCGCTCTTTTCTGTCTTTGCTGGCCTGTCTGGATTCATGCAGCGCAATTGCGCTGTCCGCGATCTGACGTGCCTCAGGCTCGCCGCATTGCGCACCGAGCAGCACGCCGAACACGACATCGCGGTTATGGCCTTTCGATGCGAAGCGCATCGCGAGCGATACGCGCTTCGCATAGAGCGCCTCGCGCGCCTCGCGCTCCTTCGCCTCACGCGCCTCGCGTTCGGCTTCTTCCCGGCGCACGCGCTCTTCGAAGCGACGCATCTCTTCAGCGTAAATACGGTCGTACACTTCGCGCTGCGCGGGATCGGAGAGAATCGCGTAGGCTTCCTTGATCTCCAGAAACTTCGCGCGCGCAGTGTCTTCGTTGCCTACATTGCGATCGGGGTGGCAGCGCATCGCGGCTTTGCGATACGCGCGTTTGATTTCTTCTTCGGTGGCGTGCTCGTCCACGCCGAGGGTCTGGTATAGCGTCGCCATCTTGCCTTCGGTTGGATACGGGTCGCCGAGCATCGTAACACGCGAAAAACGGGGTCTTTTCGCAAGATGCGGCATCGCAACACGCGCCTAGCGGCCCGTGATCCTGCGTGCGGCCGCGCTCCCGAGCGCGTCGAAAATGGCGCGGGAGGGTTTCAAATAGCGCGAGATATGAAGCCGGATATTGACCACCGCCAGCACGAAAATCGCGAGCGTGATCAAGAGATAATCGCGCCGCTCCGGGACGATGTGATAGCGCGTGTGCAGCAGCACGAACACGACCCACGCGAACGCCGGCGCGTGCAGCGTCCAGTGTCGCTGCGCGAAATGCCACGCGAGGCGGCGCACGTCGCGGCGTGCGGAGCGATCGAGTCCGGCGAGTTCGGGGCGTCGGCTGAAGAAGAAGGGCATGAGCGTCGGTTCCATTCTGCGCGCGGCCATCGTCGCGTCACAAAAGCCTGCGACCATTGCGCGTTTTCGCGCTCCAGCATACCCGCTCGACCCTTTCCTTACGATGGCGCTGACACTCGCCGACATCCGGCATCTCTTCGACACGCACGGCTCGCTCGCCTACAGCGGCGAGCCGGTCACCCAATTGCAGCACGCATTGCAAAGCGCCACGCTGGCCGAGGCGGCGGGCGCGCGCCCCGAGCTGATCGTCGCGGCATTACTGCATGACCTCGGGCACTTGCTGAATCTGCAGGGCGAGACGCCGACCGAGCGCGGCATCGACGATCTGCACCAGTACTTCGCGCTGCCGTTCCTGCGCCCGCTCTTCTCCGACGCCGTGCTCGAGCCGATCCGCCTGCACGTCGATGCGAAGCGCTGCCTGTGCGCGATCGACACGTCGTATCACGCGCGACTGTCCGCGGATTCGGTGCGAAGCCTGCAACTGCAAGGCGGCATATTCGACGATGAAGCCGCGCAAGCGTTTCTGGCGAAGCCCTATGCACACGACGCGATCGCTCTGCGCCGCTGGGACGACGAAGCGAAGGACGCGCATCGCGTCACGCCCGCGCTGCCGCATTTCATGGATATGGCCGCAAGCGTTGCGCTCGTGACGCGCTCGCTAACTTCGACCTGTGAATAGACTGGCTGAACCCAGCGCTACTTTGCCGACGCACGTGCAGGAAAGCATGATTTTCCTGGGCAACAGCGCAGCGGTTGAGGTGACTCGTGCGATGAGGCGGTAAACGAGGACCAGACGCTCGTGCGCGACGCGTTACTTGCGCGATGAAGAGGCGGTCGTCGAATCCGCAGGACTACGCCTGCCCTTCGTTAAGAGATCAGCGCCCGCGTCGCCGCCGATGCGTCTCGCACGACAGCGCGACGAGATCGCTGCACGCGTGCGTTAATCGATCGATGCCGGCACTACGCCAATGCGAATCATGCCGACCGATTCCGACTTTCCCCACGCCATACTCAGTGGCTGCCGCCGAAGTCAGCGGCCTTATGGTGCGCCTGTGTTCGAATGTACTGCGCCAGTGCCTTGACGCCGGGCAACTTTCGGGTAGCTTCGTGCATGACCAGCCATAGAGGCAGCACGGGCACTTTGGTCGTAATCGGTACACGCACAAGGTTGGCCGAGCTGTTACCTACGATACAGGCCAGAAGTGCAATACCGAGCCCATTCTCAGCCGCGAGATAGCCGAAGCCCAGGCTGTCGGACGATATCGCCATACATTCGTGCGGCGCGAAATCATTCAACCAGACAGATGGCTCGAATCTGGCAAGCTTGCCGGACATCCCTATGAAGCGATGCTTCAGCAGATCTGCGTCATTCTCGGGTAGCCCGTATAGACGGACGTACTCCTTCGACGCGTACAGCCCAAATCCAACGCTCGCTACTCTGGTCGCATATAGAGAGTCCTGGCCGGGCGATCCGAGGCGCAGTGCCCCGTCCGCCTCGCTCTTGCCGAGGTCGATCGATTGATTGCTGATGATCAATTCGACTTGTGCGCCAGGGTTGGCCTCCAGGAACTCGGGTAGCAGGCCGCGCACAAACTAGCCGGCGCTCGTCACAGGTGGCTGCTCGTCGCTGTCTCGAACATGTGCGTCTTGAGCAATGAGCGGGCGTCGTTGGGAAAGCCGCTGAACTCGACGCCGATCAATACGCCGCCGTCCGTAGGCCGCGAGTTCCTTGCAATGCAGTTGAACATAACGGCGTGCACCTTGCCTTCGGCGCGAACACGCAGGGCCAGCTTGAAGTGCTCGCCAATTTTCAGATACCGATCGGAGGCGCGCAAAGAGGCCCCGCCCATGCTGACGTTGACCACCGTGACATCGAAGCCCGCAGCGATACAGTCGTTTCTGATGAGCCGCGCGGCCATGCTTGTTGCGATGCGCGGGTGTTTGCGTACGACGTGGGCCGTGACGGCATCGGGATGCGCGAGATAGACAACCTGCGCCGGTGACTGGTTGCGTCCGGTGACGACTGTGTGAAAGCGATAAATCTTCCGACCGAGGAGAGCCTTGCACTCGACCTCGACTTCCGGCTCGAGGAACTCAAACCCGGTCAAGACCGCGACGACCAGTGCAGTCCCGGAGATCGAACCCACGAACTCGACTTGCAACGCGGCGTCCGGCCTGGCGACAACGGTTAGCTGCAACCTCTCAAGATTCTTTGGAAGGATCTCTGACGGCGCTGCCACGGGCCGGGCATCGGCAATGGCTCGATCATGGCTCGCGGTGGAGACAATGAGGCTTTCCTGTGCGGGCGCTCGCTTGCCGGGCTGAGCAGATTCGGCGTCTCGAAAACCGCCCATCGCAACGAGCCTGTCGCGCTGGTTTTCGGACCGAATGCAGCCACCCTGGTTGATCAGCAGTTTCCCTGTTGCGGTGTAGACAGCGAAGTCTAGTGGCGCACCCACCCTCAAATCCTTTTCCGCGATTCTGACAAGCGCCATGTCGATCTTCCCCGTCGTCCGTAAGGCCCACAGTGATGAGCCTGCTTAGTTTTTCGACAATTTACGGATTTGATGGCGTCGCAGAAGTGCGTTTCCGCTCATTGATCAGACAAAAATGTTGCGGCCGGATTCGACCCGGTTTCGGCCAGAATTCGTCGCTTTGAAGCGCGCGCAAACAGGCATTCACCCTATTCGGAACGTATGGCCTGCTCGGGCATCACCGCGAAGATCGACAAGCTCTCCATCGCCGCATCCTCCAAATGGATCTGCACAAGCGAGTTGTCGGCCAATTGCCGGAAGAGGCGCGCTGGCGTCGCGGTTGACCACCGTCCGCTATGGCCGATAAGCGCGGATTGAGCGTCAGGTGGGTCTCGAACCGAACATGCCGCTCGGATGAACATTCATGCCGCGAACGGAAACGCCGACTGGCGTATCGCGCTAGACTGTGCGCCATGCAATCCTTCCCATTTCGATACGCCTTGCAGCAAGCCTTCACCGCGCGAGCGAGCGACGCATCGTGAAAGGCGGCAACTTTCGCATCACCGCCGCCGTCGTGGCGAGCGCGCTCTTCATGCAGAACATGGACGGCACGATCGTCGCCACCGCCATCCCTACGATGGCCCGCGACCTCCAGGTCGACCCCGTCCATCTATCCAGCGCGATCACCGCTTATCTCGTCGCGCTGACCGTGTTCATTCCCGCGAGCGGGTGGGTCGCCGACCGCTTCGGCGCGCGCCGCGTGTTCATGTGGGCGATCACGACGTTCACGCTCGCGTCCGTCGCGTGCGCCGCCGCGATGAATCTGCCGCAATTGCTGGCTGCGCGCGTCGTCCAGGGTCTCGGCGGCGCGATGATGGTGCCCGTCGGTCGCCTGATCCTGTTTCGCGGCGTCAAGCGCGAAGAACTCCTCCAGGCGACGACGTGGCTCACGATGCCCGCGCTCGTCGGTCCCTTGCTCGGACCGCCGCTCGGCGGCTTTCTCACCGACACGCTCTCGTGGCGCAGCATCTTCTGGGTCAACGTGCCGGTGGGCATCGTGGGCCTGTGGCTCACGTGGAAGCTGCTGCCGCCGTCGCCGCCCGAGGACCGGACGTCGCCCGATCTGCGCGGCATGCTGCTGTCGGGCGCCTCGCTCAGTCTGTTCATGATCGGCATCGAGAGCGCGGGGCGCGGCGTGCTGCCCATCGGCGTGCCGTGGATCTGCGTGGCGGCCGGCCTGCTCCTCTTTCGCGTGACGGTGCTGCACTGCCGCCGCGTGCCGAATCCCGCCATCGACTTCTCGCTCCTGTCGATTCCCACTTTTCATGCGGCGACTGTCGCGGGCAGCCTGTTTCGCGCCGGCGCGGGCGCACTGCCGTTTCTCGTGCCGCTCACGCTTCAGACGGGCTTCGGCTACAGCGCGACGGCGAGCGGTCTCGTCACATTCGCGAGCGCGCTCGGCTCCTTCTGCATGCGTCCGATGACGGCGCTCGCGCTGCGGCGCTTCTCGGTCCGCAACGTCCTGTGCACGGGCAGCGTCGTGTTCGCGGCCGTGCTGCTCGTCTGCTCGACGATGTCGCAAGCATGGCCCGCCGTCGCGATCTTTCTGCTTTTACTGCTGGGCGGACTCGGCCGCTCGCTCAGTTTCGCGACGATGGGCGCGCTCGCATTCGCCGATGTGCCCAAGCCGCGCCTCGCCGCCGCGACCTCGTTTCAGGGCACCGCGCAGCAGTTGATGAAGGCGGTCGGCGTCACGGTCGCGGCCGGCACGATCCAGGCGACGATGCTCGTTTCCGGAAGCGCGCACACCGAGCGCTGGCAACTCGCCTGCGGATTCATCGTGACGGCGCTCGTCGTCCTGGCCTCGCTGCCGATGTTCGCGCGCCTCTCGGATGACGCCGGCGAGGGCATTTCAGCGCGCTCCGCGAAGCGCGCCGAACGCACGTAATTCGTTCCGATTTGTGAAAAGAAAACATCATATTTAAGACAAGTACATGATCCACAAGGACTTTTTATGTGGCTATAATGCGATTCCGCTTTGATCTCTCTGTCCGATGCGTCGTTTCCTCCCTATCCTTGTCGCCCTTTCCGTCTCACTGAGCGCAGCGCAGACCGCGCTCGCGCAGGAAAACCCGCTCGCAGCAAGCGAGGCGGCCGCGCAGTCCGCCGCGCAGCCAGACCCGAAGACGGAGCAGGCGAGTCACAAGATTTCGGACATGCTCACGCGAAAATTCGGCGTGGCGCGTGAAAAGGCGCAGACCATCGCGGCGGCAGTCATGTCGTCGGCATCGAAGTATTCGCTTCCACCGGCGCTTTTGCTCGCCATCATTTCGATCGAATCGCGCTTCAAGGAAACGGCCAGAGGGCCGAACAATGCGACGGGTCTGATGCAGGTGGTGCCGTCGGCGCACAAGAAGCTCGTGCGCAACGTAGACCTGACGGACCCGGAAGACAACATCGAAACCGGCTCCGCGATCCTTCACGGCTATGTGAAATCCGCTCAGGGCGATGTTGACGCCGCGCTGAAGAACTACGGCGGATCGCGCGCCTACGCCGAGAAGGTCAGCTTGCGCGTAAAGACGTTCGAGCCGGCCGCATCGGCGGATGCGGCATCGGCGGGCGGGCAATAACAGTCACTTTTCACTCGCCCGTCCGGGCGGAGTTTCTTTGATAACGCGCACCGCCGCCAGGCGGATGCCGCTCTCGCGTCTCGATGACGCCGCGGCGATCGCACCCGCAAAGCGCGCTGGCATCGTTCAATATGCCTTCTTGGTCCCGGTGCCGTCCGACTTCATGCCGCCCGAATTCATGTTGCCGTTATTCGGCGCGCTGCGCGTGGCGGTACCCTGATCCTGGCTCATGCCGTTGGTCGCGTCGTTGCTCATGCCGCTCTTCGCGCCGGTGCCGGTCGAGCCGTCCGCCGAGCCGCCCATCCCGGCGCCGCCCATGCCTACGCCGCCGCCCTTACCGCCGGCCGCCGAGCCGGCGCCCGCCGAACCATTGCCGCCTGCGCCTGCCGAACCGCCCGCAGCAGCGCCGCCGCCTGCACCGCCTGCGCCGCCACCACCGCCGCCGCCTGCTTGCGCATAGACACCGCCGGACAGGCCCAGCACCAGCGCGGAAATCACCAGCTTCTTCGTCGTTGCGTTCATTGCGAGTCTCCCAAGTTTGCGTGTCGGTCGTCGCGCATTGGATGCAACGACCGTGTCCGCATCAGCGCAAGGGGCGTGCCGCGAGTCACGCGCAATCAGTAACCGCAAGGCACATACGCGCCACGGTAGTTGTCGTAGCAGTAGCCAGGCGGCGGCGCCGGTTGTGCGTAGACCGGCTGCGCGTACTCGGGTTGTTGATAGACGGGTTGCGCATACGTCGGCTGTGCACTCGCGACGGACGTCACCAGCGCGCCGAGCACCGCGCCGCCGATCAGCGCGCCGACGATCGCTCCGCCATCCCCGCCACCGCCGCGATGACCGCCGCCATGCCCATGCGCCGATGCCTGGCCCGCCGCCGTCAAACTACCGATCATCAACAAGACAAGTGCTGCGCGTTTCATGAGCTTCTCCATTTCCCGTTTGCCGGGTTCATGGAGATCATCTTAAGCAGACAGCTAAGAAATAACTGCAGTAGTTGGTAACCGCGCATTTCAACGATTACAAATCGCCCGCTACACGTTTCTTCAAAGTCGTCCTTCGATTCGGATAACGAATTACCCTGAGCGCGGTTACAAACAGAATTGATTTCGCTCGTCCGTAACAGATTTAGCGACTTGTCCGGTAAAGCGTCTCTTCGCTATCGGTCAACGCCGCCGGTTTTACCGCACGCGGTTTCATTTGCTCGCCACTGGTTACTGTTTGTCACCAGATCGACGTCAACTATATCGACGGGCGGGGCGTTTTCATCGTCAACGCGGCGCATTGCGCGCCACGTGTCCTCGAAGAAAGAATCAAGGGAGATTCAAACCATGAAGAAGAACGTCGCTGCTCTCGCATCCGCCATGCTCGTCACCACCGCATTCGCGCAAACGGCCGCAACCGATGCCGGCAAAGCGCAATTGAAGGCCAACAACGAAAAAGCCGAGGCTCAGGCGACCGCCAACAAGAAGAAGGCGGAAGCGCAGCACGATGCCGCGAAGGCGCAGGCATCGGCGAACGAGGACAAGGCATCGGCGCAAGCCGACGCCAACAAGGAAGCCGCGAAGGTAGCGCAGGCGACCACGCCGGAACAGGCTTCCGACGCTCGCGGTGACGCCACGAAGGCACAGGCGAAAGCCAACAAGAAGAAGCATGCTGCACAATCCAAGGCCGATCAAAAGAAGCAGGACGCAGCGAAGGATGCCAACGTGGCGCAAGCGAAGGCCGACAAGGAAAAAGTCGAGGCGCAAAGCGACGCAAACAAGACGGCCGCCGATGCGAAGGTGGACGCGGCGAAGAAGTAAGGGAGGCCAGCGTCATCGCATCGCGCACTGGGCGTTGCATATAAACAAACCAGTGCGTTCAATTCAGGCGAGCCTTCGGGCTCGCCTTTTTGCATGTCCTTTTTGCATGTCCTTTGATCGAATGATTTGCGCCCGCTAAAGGACATGTTCCACTTGCCGATATCGTTGTGCGGCTTATCATTCGTGAAACAAAAAACACGAAAGGAGACGCCCGACATGCGCACACTGACCGATCAGTTGTCGCAGTACGCCGACTATCATCGCGACAGGCGCAATATCGCCACGCACTTCGTAGGCATTCCGCTCATCGTCCTCGCGATCGCCGCATTGCTGAGCCGTCCCGCATGGCCCGTGTTATCGGGCGCATGTCTGCTCACGCCCGCATGGGTGCTGTTCGCGCTCGCTACGCTCTACTATCTCTGGCTCGACGTGCCGCTCGGCATCGGCATGGGTATCGTGTCCGCGCTCAGCGCGGCGTTCGGGCAGTGGGCTGCATCGCACACTACGTGGAGCTGGCTCGCGATCGGCGTCGGCATGTTCGTGATCGGGTGGGTGTTTCAGTTCATCGGGCATATGCGTTATGAACGTCGCAAGCCCGCTTTCGCCGACGATATCATCGGCTTGCTGATCGGGCCGCTCTTCATTCTCGTCGAACTCTTGTTCGGCCTCGGTCTCATGCGCGAACTGCACGACGCTATCGAAACGCGCGCCGCGCGCTGATCAGTCCACGCGCTCGATTTCCTCCGCGACCGTTTCATGCTCGATGCTCGCGTGATGTTCGCTCGTCGGCAATGCCTGCTTCTCCGAGCGTTCGCGCATCAGAAGACGCGCGCTGTGCACGCCGGTCAGCACGACGGCCATCCAGATCGGCACATAAGTGCCGAGTTGCCGCGCTGAAAACGGCTCGCCGAGCAACAGGACAGCGACGCCGACGAGCAGCACCGGTTCCACGTAGCCGAGAATGCCGAAGAGCGCGAGCGGCAGATGACGGCTCGCACGCAGATACGACGCCAGCGCGATCGTGCTCAACGCGCCGAGTCCGGGCAGAAGCAGCAGCGCGAGACGCGGCTCGCCGACGACATCCGCGAACGAACCGCGCACGATCAGCATCATCACGGCGACAGGCGCGATCAGCATGATTTCAACGGCGAA
Source organism: Caballeronia sp. INML1 (assembly GCF_023631085.1). Classification (NCBI taxonomy): domain Bacteria; kingdom Pseudomonadati; phylum Pseudomonadota; class Betaproteobacteria; order Burkholderiales; family Burkholderiaceae; genus Caballeronia; species Caballeronia sp. INML1. The sequence continues at coordinate 33,363 of NZ_JALQDT010000055.1, forward strand.
GGACACGAGCGGATCGGCATTCAGCCGGCGACGCAACACGAAGTAAGGCGGATAGCCGAGCATCACGACGAGCGTCGGCCACGCGAACGCATGCGTGATGACGAGCTCATGCGCCACGCCCACGGCCGCCGCGGCGACACCCGCCCACTGGAAACCGTCGAGACGCTCGTCGTAGTGGAAGCGGCCGAGCAGCACCATCGCAAGAGGCAGGAGGAAATAGCCGAGCGATACTTCGAGCGCGCGCCCGTGCAGCGGCGCCCAGAGAAAGATCCACAACTGCACGCCGAGCAGCGCGGCGGCGGCAGCGGACATCAGCAGCAGATGCGGCGTTTTGGCGAGCCTCGCGATGAGCGCGCATAATTGCGGCCAGCGTTTGCGCAGCGCGACGAGCGCGAGCGCACCCGGCAATGTCCATACGATACGCCACGCGAAGATGTCGAGCCCGTCGAGCGGCGCGAGCCATTTCGTATAGCCGGACATGAGCGCGAATAGCGCGGATGCGGCGACGGACAGCGCAATGCCGCGTCCCAGGTCATGCTGATTCATCGAAAGAGGCGCTGCGCGCGGTAGGTGAGTGCAAGCCGAATGAAACGTGGAACGCGCATTCTAAACGCGCAGCGCGCACCATTTTCAAAACCCGCTTCAATCAGTTTCCCCGGACGTGCCCGCTTTTTGCTTCGTTCATGCTTCGCATTTCGGCGTGAACTCCACCGCATGATCGCTGTCACTTGCGGTTGTCTTTTGCCGGTCACGATGATCGGCGACCCTTGTCGGTCCGGCATTACTGCCGGTCCGGTCCTGAAGTCCGGGCGGCGCCCCGTACGAACACCTGCCGCTCACGTCATTGCATCCGCAGCAACACGCGCCGTGCCGTCACGTCGACGATGGCACGCGAAGAAAACGCCGCATCGATGGAGACGTCATGACTCAACCAGCCCTGTCGCCCCGCTTTTCCAACGCCTTTGCAGAGGCCGTGCACGTAGGACTCAGCAAGCGTCCGCAAAAAGAACTGCCTTCGATGTATCTGTATGACGAAGTGGGCTCGGCCCTCTTCGAAGTGATCACCGCGCTGCCCGAATACGGCGTGACGCGCGCCGAGGAGCGCGTGCTGAAGGATCACGCGGCGGACATCGTCGCGGCCATGCCGGGCGACATCCAGGTCGCCGAACTCGGCAGCGGCAGTGGCCGCAAGACGCGCCGCATTCTTGAGGCGCTGTGTAAAAAGCAGCCCACTGCTTACCATCCGATTGAAATTTCGCGCACCGCCTTGCAGTTGTGCCGTCGCGAATTGAGCGATATCGAGCGCGTGTCGATCGTCGGACACGAGCGCGATTACCTCGCGGGATTGTCGGAAGTCAGTTCGAAGCGCAAGGACGGCGAACGACTGCTCGTGCTGTTTCTCGGCAGCACCATCGGCAATTTCGCGCGGCTCGCGGCGACGAAGTTCCTGCGCTCGATTCGCGGCATGCTCCAGCCCGGCGACGCGCTGTTGCTCGGCACCGATCTCATCAAGCCGCTGCCGGTGCTCATCGCGGCGTATGACGACCCGATCGGCGTCACGGCCGCGTTCAATCTGAACATGCTCGCGCGCATCAATCGCGAACTCGCCGGCGACTTTCCGCTCGAAGCCTTCGAGCACGTCGCGCGTTTCAATCCGGATGCGCGCAGCATCGAAATGCACTTGCGGGCGAAGCGCGCGCTGTCCGTGCGCGTGCGCGGCGCGGACCTGCGCGTGGACTTCCGCGAAGGCGAGACGATCTGGACGGAAAGCAGCCACAAATACGCGGCCGATGAAGTCGCGCCGATCGCCGCCGATGCGGGCTTCGAATGCACGCATCAGTGGCGCGACGAGGAATGGCAGTTCGCGGAGAGCCTGCTGGTCGCGCGATGAACTAGCTAGTGCTGCTCGAAGCGCTCGTAGCGCTTCTCGATGTGGCGCTCTTCGCTGTGAAACTCGGTGACGCGGGCATGCGGCGGCCCGCGTCGCAGCCATTCGAGCATCAGGTCGACCTGATTGGCCGCGCCCTGCACGATGGCTTCGACGGAGCCGTCATCGAGATTGGCGACCCAGCCGCGCACGCCGAGCGCATGCGCCTTTCTCACCGTGTAGTGCCTGAAGCCGACGCCCTGCACGACGCCGCGCACACGCACGTAATAGGTTTCGATTCTCGTATCCAGATCCGGGCCCGGCATCGTGCTTTCTCCTTTCAGACGTCCATACGCCGCATTGTAGACACGCGCTTCAACTCAGACGGAAAGGTTGCGCCATGTCGGCGCGCTCGCCCGAACGCGGATGCGGCACGCGCGGCAGCGTCACTTCGAACACCGTGCCGGATTCGGCTGCCGAGCGTACCGTGACGTCGCCGCCGTGCATCTGCGCGATCTCGCGCGTGATGTAGAGCCCGAGCCCCAGGCCGCTCGATTCATGCTGGCGCTGGCCCGAGCGATACGGCGCGAAGATCGTCGGCAGGACGTCGGCGGGAATCTCGCCCGCGTTTTGCACGGTGATGGTCACATGGTCGGCGTTGCCGTCGAGGCGCACCTGGATCGCCGAGCCTTCCAGCCCGTGCTGCAGCGCATTGCCGATGAGATTCGAGAACACTTGCGAGAGCAGATCGCCGTCGCCTTGCAAGAGCGTATCGCCCTGACGCAGCACGAAGATGCGCCCTTTGCCGAAACGCGCCTCGTATTCATCGACGATATTCTTCGCGAGCGTCATCAACTCGACCGCACGCGGCTGCAAGGTGACGCGCCCGCCACGCAGACGCGCGAGATTGAGCAACTGATCGACCATGCGCACCATGCGCATGCCGCTCGACTTGATGCGCGTGCCGATGTTCGCGACGTTCTCGTCCTGCACGAAGCGCGCGAGATACTCCGCCGATGCGATCACCGCCGACAGCGGCGTGCGCAGATCGTGGCCGAGCACGGCCATCAGCATCTCGTTCGCATCGAGCAGTTGCTGCACGGTCGCGAGTTGCGTCGCGAGCTGCTGCTTCTGGCGCTCCATCTGGATGAATACATCGACCTTCGAATTGAGGATGCGCGAATCGAAGGGCTTGTAGAGAAAATCCACCGCGCCCGCTTCATAGCCGCGAAAGGTGCGGCTCGCGTCCTGCGCCGTCGCCGTCAGAAAGATGATCGGCACGTGCGCGGTGCGGGGGCTGCCACGCATCAGCTCGGCGAGTTCGAACCCGTCCATGCCGGGCATGTTGACGTCGAGAATCGCGAGCGCGACCTCGTGCTTGAGCAGAAGCTCGAGCGCGGCCGGTCCCGATTCGGCTTTCAGCACCGACAGATCCGGCCGCGCGAGCGACGCTTCGAGCGCGGTGATGTTATTGCGGATGTCGTCGACGATCAGCACGTGGATGGGTTGCGTCATCTGGTGACTCCTTGCCTTGCTTCTTTCATTGCCTGTAGCCGATGCATTGGGTGAGCCGCATCGCCATGTGATCCAGCGTGAGCACTTCGTTCACCGCGCCTTGCGCGATGGCCGCGAGCGGCATCGCGGGCGCGGTCGCCGTCGCCGGGTCCTGCGCCCAGCACGCGCCGCCCGCATCGCGGATCGCGCGTGCGCCGCGCGCGCCGTCGTCGTTCGCGCCCGACAGCACGATGCCGAGCAGGCGCTCGCCGTAAGCATGCGCCGCCGATTCGAACAGCACATCCACCGATGGCCGCGAAAAGCGCACGGGCGGATCGACGGACAGCGCGATCGCCGGCGTCGCGCCGCCTTCGGCCTCGACGAGCATGTGATAGCCCGGCGGCGCGAAATATACGGTGCCCGGCGCGATCTCGTCCTTGTCGAAAGGCTCCTCGATGGCAAGCTCGCAGCGCGAAGCGAACAATCCGGGCAAGAGGCTCGGCTGTCCGTGCCGCACATGCACCACGACGAGCACCGGCGGCGCGAACGCCTTCGGCAAGCCGGGCAGCAACTGATTGAGCGCCTCGACGCCGCCCGCCGATGCGCCGATCACGACTGCCCCGATGCGGTCCGCGTCGAACATCGTCACACCTTCTGATAAAGCCGCTCGCGCGGATTGAAGTCCGCGAAACGGTCTGCATACGTGGAAAAGCGCAGGCTCTCCTTGCTGCCGAGACCGAGGAACCCGCGCCGCACGAGCGAATCGCTGAAGAGGCCGAGGGCACGATCCTGTAGCGCGCGATCGAAATAGATCAGCACATTGCGGCACGACACCAGATGCGCTTCGAGAAACACGCTGTCCGTCGCGAGACTGTGATCCGCGAACACCACGCGCGACTTGAGCGTCTGCGAGAACTTCGCCGCGCCGTAGGCCGCGTGATAGTAGTCCGACAGCGAACGCTTGCCGCCCGCCGCCAGATAGTTCTGGCTGAAACCCGCCATGCGCTCCAGCGGATAAATGCCGCTTTCTGCCTGACGCAATGCCTCGGCGTTGATGTCGGTCGCGTAGAACACCGTGCGGTCCGCGATCTTTTCTTCGGCAAAGAGCACCGCGAGCGACCACAGCTCCTCGCCGCTGCTGCATCCCGCGACCCACACCTTGATCGACGGATAAGTCTGCAGAATAGGCACGACCTGCTCGCGGATCGCGCGGAAATACTGCGGGTCGCGGAACATCTCGCTCACCTGCACCGTGAGGTACTGAAAGAGCCGGGCGAACAGCGCCGGGTCTCGCAGAATGCGCTCCTGAAGATGCGAGAGCGTCGGCAGGCCGAAATCGTGCACGGCCTGCGCGAGCCTGCGCCTCAGCGAACTCACGGAGTAATGCCGGAAGTCGTGCTGATAGCGCAGGTAGATCGCTTCGAGTATCAGCTTCAGTTCGATGTCGAACGTCGCTTCTTCGTCGTGCCGGGCGTCATTCATCTGGGAGATGGGTCCGTTCATCGCTGGCGCAGCCATACGCGGCACAGCGACACGAGCTTATCCACATCGATGGGTTTGGATATGTAGTCGTCCGCACCCGCTTCGAGACATTTCTGGCGATCGCTCGGCATCGCCTTCGCCGTCAGCGCGATGATCGGCAGGCGCGCAAATTCCGCGCGCTTGCGGATTTCGGTCATCGCGGTGAGGCCGTCCATCTCGGGCATCATGACGTCCATCAGCACGAGGTCGATATCGCTGCGCCGCGCGAGCGCTTCGAGCGCCTCGCGTCCGTTGCGCGCGATTTCGAGCGTGGCGCCGAGCGGCTCGATCACGCGCGAGAGCGCGAAGATGTTGCGCACGTCGTCTTCCGCGAGCAGGATCGTGCGGCCCTCGAACACGTCGTCGCGCTGACGCGCCGCGCGCAGCATGCGCTGCTGCTCGGGCGGCAGCGCGCTTTCCACGCTATGCAGGAACAGCGTGACTTCGTCGAGCAGGCGCTCCGGCGATTTCGCTCCCTTGATGATGATCGATTTCGAGTATCGGCGCAGGCGCTGCTCCTCTTCCTGCGACAGCAGCCGTCCGGTATAGACGATGACGGGCGGCGACGCCTGCCCTCCGCCCGCCGACACGCGTTCGAGCAGTTCGTAGCCGGAGCCGTCGGGCAGCGCGAGATCCATCACGACGCAATCGAACGGCGCGCGCTGCATCTCCTCGATGGCCTCCGCGATCGATCCCGCCTCCACGATCCCGACCGTCTCGCTCGCGAGCAGCGCATGAATGCTCTGGCGCAGCGCCGGATCGTCCTCCACGACGAGCACGCGGCGCATGCCTTGCGCCGAGCGCGCTTCGAGCTTGCGGATGGCGCGGGCGAGATCGTCGCGCGCGCCCGGCTTCAGCGTGTAGCCGATCGCGCCCAGGTGCAGCGCGACGTCGGCGTGATCGGTCGCGGAGACGACGTGAATCGGGATGTGGCGCGTGAGCGGATCGTGCTTCAGCCATTCGAGCACCGTGAGACCCGACTGATCCGGCAAGCCGATGTCGAGCAGAATCCCGTTCGGCTGAAGCGAACGCGCGAGCTCGACGCCCTGCGTGGCGGTGGCAGCGTGCACGCAGTCGAAGTCGAGTTCGTGGGCGAGATCGTAGAGAATGCCGGCGAACGGCTGATCGTCCTCGATGACGAGAATCACGCGATCCGGACGCTTGCGGTCGGCGCGATCATCGGCGATGGCCATCGGCTCGGGCATCGCGACCGGTGCCTGAACGGGCGACGGCTGCACGGGCGGCGGCGCGGGTGCGGGTGCGGGTACGGACGCGGGCGCGGCGGCCGGCGCCGGCTCGCTCATCGTGCCGATCGTATCGAGCTTCGCGGTGACGGTGCCTTCGCGCACGGCGATAGGCAGCGTCACCGAAAATACGCTGCCCTGGCCGAGTTCGCTCGACACGGACACCGAGCCGCCGAGCAGGCGCGAGAACTCGCGCGAGATCGACAGCCCGAGGCCGCTGCCGCCGTACTTGCGGCTCGTCGTGCCGTCGGCTTGCTGGAAGGCCTGGAAAATCATGTCCTGCTTCTCGCGCGCGATGCCGATGCCCGTGTCGCGCACATCGAAGCGCAGCGCATTGTCGCCCGCGCGCTCGACCGCGACGGTCACCCGGCCGCGCTCGGTGAACTTGAACGCGTTGGACAGCAGATTGCGCAGCACTTGCAGCAGCCGCTGGCTGTCGGTGACGAAATACTGCGGCACGTTCTCGCCATGCTCCGTGACGAATTCCACACCCTTGCTCCCGGCGATGGGCGCGAAGGACTGCCGCAGCGTCTGCAAAATCGAATCGACGGACGTGGGCGCGAACTGCACGTCCATCTGCCCCGCCTCGACCTTCGACAAATCGAGGATGTCGTTGATGAGCGAAAGCAGATCGCTGTTCGACGAATGGATCGTCGCCGCGTAGCGCACCTGTTCGTCGGTCAGGTTGCCTTGCTTGTTGTCCTGCAGGAGCTTCGCGAGGATCAGCGAACTGTTGAGCGGCGTGCGCAGTTCGTGCGACATGTTCGCGAGGAACTCCGACTTGTACTGGCTCGCGCGCTCCATTTCCAGTGCGTTCGCGGTCAGCTCCTGCTGCGCCTGCAGAAGCTCGGCCTTCTGCCGCTCCAGATGCTGCGTGTGCTCTTCGAGCTGGACATTGGTTTGTTCGAGTTCCGCCTGCTGCTGTTCGAGACGCGCCTGCGAATCCTGCAGCGCGCGGCCGCGCTCTTCGAGCTCCTCGTTCGAGACGCGCAGCTCTTCCTGCTGCACCTGTAATTCCTCGCTCTGGCGCTGCGTTTCTTCGAGCAGCTCGACGAGACGCGCGCGATAACGCGCCGAACGCAGCGCCATGCCGATCGGTTCCGACGCCTGCTCGAGCAGCGCGCGGGCATCGCCGAAACGTCCCTCGCTGCCGACGAAGCCGAGCTCGATCGCGCCGACGATATCGCCATCGGCAGAAAGCGGCGCAATCAGGACGCGCGACGCCGTCGCCGATCCGAGCGCGGAGCCGACTTTCAGATAATGCGAAGATGCGTCGCGCAGTTCGAGCACACGCGCTTCCTCGATCGCCTGGCCGATGAGCCCTTCGCCGCGCCCGATCCTGGCCGGCGCGCCGCCCTCGTCCGGCAGCGCCCAGGCCGCGACGCGCACGAGCACATCGCCTTCGAGCGCGTAGACGACGCCGACTTTCGCGTCCACATACGGAATGATCGAACGCAGAATGCTCACGCCGATCGAAGCCACTGACTGCTCGCCGCGCAGCTTGACGCCCGCCTGCACGATGCCCTGCTGCAGCCAGGTCGTGCGTTGTATGGCGAGCCGCGATTTGATATACAGATGCGCCACCGCCGCGAGCACGATCAGCACGACGATGCCCATCACGCGGTTGACCTGGAGCACCGCACTGCTCGTGCCGGGATCGCCTGTGGCGAGTGCGTAGCCTGCGATCATCAGCGCGGCCGATGCACCCGCGGTGACGATCGGCACCGACGGCCGGTCGGCCCAGACGCACAGCACGACCGGCAGCACGTAAAAGACCCAGATCGCGACGCGCATCGGCGTGAGCACATCGATGCTGAATACGACGGCGAGCGCGAGCGCGATGGCGAGATAAATCCAGGAGCGTAGTGTTTTAGAGTCTTGAGGCATCGTCCACCGGGTCTGTTCATGTTTTGCGCGGGTCTCGCGCCGGCAGCAGGCACGGACCTTAGCATGAGCCGCAAGCCCTTGTCACATCGGGCTTTGCAGCCGATCGGCGCATGCTTTCCCGCGCGGCAGTTGTTACGAAACACGGCCGCGCCAGCGTTTTTAACGAGGTAAGAATGACTGATTTTTCCGGCTCTCGCGTGCTCGTCACGGGCGCCTCGGGGTTCGTCGGGTCCGCGGTCGCACGGCTCGCCATCGAACGCGGTTTCGACGTGCGCGTGCTCGTGCGCAAGACCAGCCCGCGCAAGAACGTCGAATCGCTGAATGCGGAGATCGTCGTCGGCGACATGCGCGACGAAGCGTCGATGCGCGCGGCGCTCAAGGGCGTGCGCTTCCTGTTCCACGTCGCGGCCGATTACCGCATCTGGGCGCCCGACCCGAGCGAAATCGAGCGCGCGAATCTCGAAGGCACCGAGGCGACGATGCGCGCGGCGCTGGCCGAAGGCGTCGAGCGCATCGTTTATACCAGCAGCGTCGCGACCCTGAAGGTGACGAGTTCGGGCGTGATCGTCGACGAGACGAAGCCGTCGGACGCGGCAAGCACGATCGGCGCGTACAAGCGCAGCAAGGTGCTCGCCGAGCGCGCCGTGGAGCGCATGGTCGCGCGGAACGCGCTGCCCGCGGTGATCGTCAATCCGTCGACGCCGATCGGCCCGCGCGACGTGCGTCCGACACCGACCGGGCGCATCATCGTCGAAGCGGCGACGGGCAAGATTCCCGCCTTCGTCGATACGGGCCTGAATCTCGTCCATGTCGACGACGTCGCGAACGGACACTTCCTCGCGCTGGAACGTGGCAAGACCGGCGAGCGGTACATCCTCGGCGGCGAGAACCTGCCCTTGCAGCAGATGCTCGCGGACATCGCCGGATTCGTCGGGCGCAAGCCGCCGACCATCAGGCTGCCGCGCGGGCCGCTCTATCCGCTCGCGGTCGGCGCCGAACTGTTCGCCAAGGTGAGCGGCAAGGAGCCGTTCGTGACCGTCGATGCACTGCGCATGTCGAAGAACAAGATGTACTTCACATCGGCCAAGGCCGAACGCGTGCTGGGCTACAGCGCGCGGCCGTATCGGGAAGGATTGAAGGATGCGCTCGACTGGTTCCGGGCAAACGGGTATCTCGTCACGTGAAGCACCAAATCATTTCGTGAAACGTTCCGCGCGGCGCAATGGCGCGCCGGCGCGCAACTCTTGTATAAGACTTGAAAAAAGTTAAGTTATTGATATAGCACGATAAACGTCCGTTTTGGCCGTTCGCGCATGGCGAAATTCACACGCGCGCCTCGCAAAATCAGGCAGAATAGCGCTTTGTTGCCGGAGGGGTGCCGAGGCCGGCGGTTTTTTCCAACCTGTTTTCGGATGTCGAGACAAGCGATGAGTAATCAGCAACCCACCATCATCTACACCCTGACCGACGAAGCTCCGCTGCTCGCGACCAGCGCCTTTCTGCCGATCATCCGTGCATTCACCGCGCCGGCGGGCGTCAATGTCGCGACGAGCGACATCTCCGTCGCCGCGCGCATTCTGGGCGAATTCCCCGAATTCCTGACCGACGAGCAGAAGGTCCCCGACAACCTCGCCGAGCTCGGCCGCCTCACGCAGCTCGACGACACCAACATCATCAAGCTGCCGAACATCAGCGCGTCCTTGCACCAGTTGACGAGCGCGATCAAGGAACTCCAGTCGAAGGGCTACAAACTGCCCGACTATCCCGAAGAGCCGAAGAACGACGAAGAGAAAGCCATTCGCGCGCGCTATGGAAAGTGCCTCGGCTCGGCCGTGAACCCGGTGCTGCGCGAAGGCAACTCGGACCGCCGCGCGCCGCTCGCCGTGAAAAACTACGCGAAGAAGCATCCGCACAGCATGGGCGAGTGGAGCATGGCCTCGCGCACGCACGTCGCGCACATGAAGCACGGCGACTTCTATCACGGCGAAAAGTCGATCACGAACGACCGCGCCCGCGAAGTGCGCATGGAACTCGTCACGAAGCGCGGCGAAACCATCGTGCTCAAGCCGAAGGTCAAGCTGCAGGAAGGCGAGATCGTCGACAGCATGTTCATGAGCAAGAAGGCGCTCGTCGAATTCTACGAAGAGCAGATGGAAGACGCGCGCAAGACCGGCGTCATGCTGTCGCTGCACGTGAAGGCGACCATGATGAAGGTCTCGCACCCGATCGTCTTCGGCCACGCCGTGAAGGTGTTCTACAAGGACGCGTTCGCGAAGCACGCGAAGCTCTTCGAAGAGCTCGGCATCAATGTGAACAACGGCCTCGTCGATCTGTACACGAAGATCGAGGCGCTGCCGGAATCGCAGCGCGACGAAGTCATCCGCGACATGCACGCGTGCCACGAGCACCGCCCGGCGCTCGCGATGGTCGATTCGGCCAAGGGCATCTCGAACCTGCACGCGCCGAACGACGTGATCGTCGACGCTTCCATGCCCGCGATGATCCGCGCCGGCGGCAAGATGTGGGGCGCCGACGGCCGTCCGCAAGACACGAAGTGCCTGATTCCGGAAAGCACGTTCGCGCGCATCTATCAGGAAATCATCAATTTCTGCAAGACGAACGGCGCGTTCGATCCCAAGACCATGGGCACGGTGCCGAACGTCGGCCTGATGGCGCAGAAGGCCGAGGAGTACGGCTCGCACGACAAGACGTTCGAGATCGCGGAAGACGGCACGGCGCGTATCGTCGATAACGCGACGAACGAAGTCATCGAAGGGCTCACGCAGGAAGTCGAGAAGGGTGACATCTGGCGCATGTGCCTCGTGAAGGACGCGCCGATCCGGGACTGGGTGAAGCTCGCCGTCACGCGCGTGAAGAACTCGGGCACGCCGGCGGTGTTCTGGCTCGACCCGTATCGTCCGCACGAAGCCGAACTCATCAAGAAGGTCGAGACGTACCTGAAGGATTACGACACCACGGGCCTCGACATCCAGATCATGTCGCAGGTGCGCGCGATGCGTTACACGCTCGAGCGCGTGATTCGCGGCATGGACACGATCTCGGTCACCGGCAACATCCTGCGCGACTATCTGACCGACCTGTTCCCGATCATGGAACTCGGCACGAGCGCGAAGATGCTGTCGATCGTTCCGCTGATGGCGGGCGGCGGCCTGTACGAGACCGGCGCGGGCGGCTCGGCGCCGAAGCACGTGCAGCAGCTCGTGCAGGAGAACCACCTGCGCTGGGACTCGCTTGGCGAATTCCTCGCGCTGGCGGTGTCGCTCGAAGAGCTCGGCATCAAGAACGACAACGCGCGTGCGAAGCTCGTCGCGAAGGCGCTCGACGCCGCCACCGGCAAGCTGCTCGACAACAACAAGAGCCCGTCGCCGAAGACCGGCCAGCTCGACAATCGCGGCAGCCAGTTCTATCTCGCGATGTACTGGGCGCAAGAGCTCGCATCGCAGACGGACGACAAGGAACTCGCCGGACTGTTCGCGCCGCTCGCGAAGACGCTCGCCGAGAACGAGCAGAAGATCGTCGACGAACTCGCCGCCGTGCAGGGCAATGCGGCCGACATCGGCGGCTATTACAAGCCGGACGAGAAGAAGCTCGAAGCGGTGATGCGTCCGAGCAAGACGTTCAACGCCGCGCTCGCGCAAGTGCGCGCGCAGTAAAGCGCGGTACGGGCGCGTCATGCGCGCCCCGATCGACCGGCATCTCTTCGGGGATGCCGGTTTTGTTTTTGAGCCGCCGCATCGCACGATGCCGCCATCGGCATCGAAGAAATCTGTCGTGTAATCCGCACGCTCGGTGCAATTGGTTACAACCTGTGCCGACCTCGCCAAATTCGAGCGGGTAGAATCGTTGCCTCGCCGCCCGCTTGCCAGACACAGACACACTCGCATGAATCTACAAGACCAGCTCGGCGCGCTGGAGTCGAGCCTCGACACGCTCCTCCAGACCGCAGCCGCATCTGTCCGAACATCCGTTGAATCGACCGAAGCCGCGACGCCGTCCAGTGAAGTTTCGCCGGACGAACCGCCCGCGCTGGGCAACGTGCGCGAACCGGACGGTTCCGCTGCGCCCGCCGAACCGCCCGGCCTGAACGAGCCGCCCACGCTCGTCGTCTCGCGACCGGAGCGCAACGCGGTCGAAATGACGATTGCGGGCAAGACGGTGAAGCTGAGCCCGGAAGGCGTGTCGGAGCTGATCGAGCAATTGTCGAACGTGCGCGCGTCGATGACGGTGGAGCAGCCGACGGGCATCCCGCCCGGATGGCGCTTCGCGGCCACCAAAAATCCGGTCATGGCGACGCAGAAACACGCGAACGGCGACCGGCTGCTGGTCCTGCGTCACAGCGGCCACGGCTGGGTGCCGTTCACGTTTTCGCCGAACATGGTCATCGAGCTGTATGCCATGTTGACGAAGAAATAAGCGCGAACTGCCGCTTACGAACCCTCCTGAGTCGGCGCCTGCACGCGCGCCTTCCATTGCCCGCCCTTCCCGCTCCAGTAACGCACGGCCGAGCCGATCGTCGCGCTCACGTAGAACAACGCGACGAGCGGCAGGAGCGGCGCCCATAAGAGCGACCTGCCGTAATAGCGCAGCATCGGACCATAGGCGATGCACATGATCGCCCACGCGGCGCATGCGGGCCAGGCGCGCGCGCCGTAGACGAGCGCGAGCACCGGCGGCGCGAGATAGATCAGCGCCATGCCGAGCACCGTGCCGGCCAGCAGCAGCGGCGAATAGCGCAGTTGCGTGAACGCCGTGCGGGCGATCATGTTCCAGATATCGCGCCAGCTTTCGTAAGGACGCAGCGATTCGCTGCGCGCGGCGAGATCGAGCCGGATGGGTCGCGCGTCGTTGCGGCCCGCGCGATGCTTGATGCGCGCGGCGAGACTGCAATCGTCGATCAGTTCCTGACGGATCGATTCGATCCCGCCCGCCTCCACGAGCGCCGAGCGGCGCACGAGCATGCAGCCGCCCGCCGCGCCGGACGTCGGCTTCTTCACGTCGTTGACCCAGGCGAACGGATAGAGCTTCGCGAAGAAAAACACGAATGCCGGAATCAGCACCTTCTCCCAGAGCGAATCGCAACGCAGACGCACCATCAGCGAGACCAGATCGCGGTCTTCGAGAATCGTGCGCGCGACGAGTTGCGTCGCGGCATCGGCCGGATGATGGATGTCGGCGTCGGTCAGGAGCAGGAACTCGGCGGGCAGGCCAAGCGAATCGATCGCGCCGATGCCCTGCGACTGCGCCCACACCTTGCCCGACCAGCCCGGCGGCAGCGGCTGCGCGGTCAGCACGGTCAGACGATCTTCGAGCCCGAGATCGCGGGCGGCGGCGAGCGCGACGCTCGCGGTGCCGTCGGTGCTGTGGTCATCGACGACGATCACATGAAACGCGCCCGCGTAGTCCTGCTTCAGCAGCGAGCCAACCGCCCGCCCGATGACGTCGGCCTCGTTGCGCGCCGGTACGACGGCCACGAGCGCGGGCCATGCGCCGCGGCGCGCGATCTCCGCGTTGCCGACGGCGTGGACCGTCGTATCGGACAGCGCCGGCGCGGGTTCCGCGCGCCAGAAGCCGCCGCGTGCGAACAGCAGCACAATCCAGATCAAAAAAGACAGCCAGGCGATCAGTAGCATGAAATAAACGATTAGCTTGGAAACGGTGGCGCAGCCGGAAGGTGCGGTCGACGGCGCGTTGCGGGAAATAGACACGGATGAACGCCGTAGGGCGAACGCCCCGGACCGCATGACGGCAAGACGCGACAGTTTACTGGCTTCTCAAAATTGTCGTACTGACGCGCGCGACGGGCTGTGCAGTGAAGCGGCCATTGAGCACCCAAAAAGGGAACGGGTTAGAATACGCGGTCAACTTCGGCGCGCAGACCACAATCACCGTGTCTTTTTTTCCGGTCTGCTTTCCTGGCGCTCTCCTGACGTTTCCGAGACGTCACGAACGCCGAATCAACGGAAAGCGCGAGCTTCGCGCCGGCTATCCCGAAACCCGCGTCAGTCGGAGTTCGTTCGAATATGCGTATCATCCTTGCTCAACCCCGCGGCTTTTGTGCGGGCGTGGTCCGTGCGATCGAAATCGTCGATCGGGCCCTCGAACGGCATGGCGCGCCTGTCTATGTGCGTCACGAGATCGTTCACAACCGTCATGTCGTCGACAACCTGCGCAGCAAGGGTGCGCGTTTCGTCGAGGAACTGGATGAAGTGCCGCACGGCGCGGTCGCGATCTTCAGTGCGCACGGCGTCGCGCAGAGCGTCGAAAAGGATGCGCAGACGCGCGGGCTCGACGTGCTGGACGCCACTTGCCCGCTCGTCACGAAAGTTCATGTGCAGGGGCGGCAGTACGTATCGCAGGGACGCACGCTCATTCTGATCGGCCACGCGGGTCATCCGGAAGTCGAGGGCACGATCGGGCAGATTCCGGCCGAAGTCGTGCTGGTGCAGAGCGAGGCCGAAGTGGAAAAGATGACGCTCGCGCCGGACACGCCCGTCGCCTACGTCACGCAGACCACGCTTTCGGTCGATGACACGCGCGGCATCATCGATGCCTTGCAGCGCCGCTTCACGGATATCGTCGGCCCGGACACGCGCGACATCTGCTACGCGACGCAAAACCGCCAGGCCGCCGTGCGCGAGCTGTCGAGCCAGGTGGACGTGCTGCTCGTGGTCGGCGCGACCAACAGTTCCAATTCCAACCGCCTGCGGGAAATCGGCGCCGAGACCGGCGTTCCGAGCTACCTCGTCGCGGACGGTTCAGAGATCAAGCCGGAGTGGTTTGCCAATGTGCAGACGGTCGGCATCACCGCGGGCGCTTCGGCGCCCGAGGAAATGGTCAAACATGTGATCGATGCCCTGCGCGCGTTCGGAAACGTCGAAGTCACGACGATGAACGGCCGCGAGGAGAAGGTCGAATTCAAACTTCCCGCGAAGCTCACTCAGCCGGTCGCCGCCGTTGCGGCAACCGCGATTCGCGAAGAATAAGGAGAGGACGCAATTGTCTATCCCGATGCTCCAGAAGGCCCGCGTAGGCGCCTACATCTTCAAGCAGCACCTGACGGGCAACAAGCGTTACCCGCTCGCGCTGATGCTGGAACCGCTCTTCCGCTGCAATCTCGCCTGTAACGGCTGCGGCAAGATCGACTATCCGGATCCGATCCTGAACCAGCGCCTGTCGCTGGAAGAGTGTCTCGGCGCCGTCGACGAATGCGGGGCGCCGGTCGTGTCGATCGCGGGGGGCGAGCCTTTGCTGCACAAGGAAATGCCGCAGATCGTGAAGGGCATCATGGCGCGCAAGAAGTTCGTGTATCTCTGCACGAACGCGCTGCTGATGGAAAAGAAGATGGACGATTACGAGCCGAGCCCGTACTTCGTCTGGTCGGTGCACCTCGACGGCGACCGCGAGGCGCACGATCACTCGGTTTCGCAGCCGGGCACCTACGACAAGGCCGTCGCCGCCATCAAGGAAGCGAAGCGCCGCGGCTTTCGCGTAAACATCAACTGCACGCTGTTCAACGATGCCGAACCCGAGCGCGTCGCGAAGTTCTTCGACACGCTCGGCCCGATCGGCGTCGATGGCATCACCGTCTCGCCGGGCTACGCGTATGAGCGCGCGCCGGATCAGCAGCACTTCCTGAATCGCGAAAAGACCAAGAATCTGTTCCGCGAAATCTTCAAGCGCGGCAACAACGGCAAGAACTGGTCGTTCAGCCAGTCCACGCTGTTCCTCGACTTCCTCGCGGGCAACCAGACGTATCAGTGCACGCCGTGGGGCAACCCGGCACGCACGGTGTTCGGTTGGCAAAAGCCCTGCTATCTGGTCGGCGAAGGTTACGTGAAGACCTTCAAGGAACTGATGGAAACCACCGACTGGGACAAGTACGGCACCGGCAAGTACGAAAAGTGCGCGGACTGCATGGTCCACTGCGGCTTCGAGGCGACGGCCGTGATGGATACGGTGGCGCATCCGCTCAAGGCCGCGAAGATCGCCCTTTCGGGTCCGCGCACGACGGGCGCATTCGCCAAGGACCTGCCGATCGACAAGCAGCGTCCGGCCGAATACGTGTTCTCGAAGCACGTCGAAATCAAGCTGGAAGAGATCGGCCGCATGCAGAAGAACAAGGGTTCGAAG
The DNA here is from genome assembly GCF_023631085.1 of Caballeronia sp. INML1. Classification (NCBI taxonomy): domain Bacteria; kingdom Pseudomonadati; phylum Pseudomonadota; class Betaproteobacteria; order Burkholderiales; family Burkholderiaceae; genus Caballeronia; species Caballeronia sp. INML1. Next base: position 49,527 of record NZ_JALQDT010000055.1, read on the forward strand.
ACGGCGGCGGCGGTGAACTGAGGCGCTTATCGGACGTTTGGAAATGCGAAGGGCGGGTGACTTGGGTCACCCGCCCTTTTTGCTTTCATGTTCGCCGCCCTTGATCTTTGAGGGCCTCCCGATCATCTACGGCGACGGGTTCCATCGGATCGGCAACGCTTCGAGCGGCGAGATCGAACATTGCCATTTCTACACGCACAAAAAACGCGACGGCTCTCGCCGTCGCGTTCTCGTCAACCACTGCTAAGCCGCATCAGCTCAGCAGCACTTCCCCGCTCCCGATCCGTACCTCGCCTCCTGACGCTCACGGAAAAACTCCGCATAGCTCATCATCGGCTTGTCGGGATGCGTCGTCTGCATGTGCGTGACATAAGCGTCGTAATCAGGCATTCCGACCATCAGACGCATCGTCTGGCCGAGATAGCGTCCTGCTTGCCGAAGATCGGTGAACATCGTGCGCTCCTAGTGGCCCGAACGAACCGCTGCGCCCGCGCCGGCGGGCATCGCCTCGAATGGCGTCTCGCGCACCGTCGGCTTCGTTTCGCGACGCGCGCGCAACACGGCCAGCACGCCGTACACCGCGATGCTCACCACCACGAAGATGAACAACCCGGCAAGCGCCGCATCGACGTAATCGTTGAAGATGATGCGCTGCATCTCCGCGAGCGACTTCGCCGGCGCCATCACCTTGCCCGCGTCGTACGCGTCCTTCAGCTTGCCCGCGTGCGCGAGGAAGCCGACCTTCGGATTCGCGTCGAAAATCTTCTGCCAGCCGGCCGTCAACGTGCAGATGAGCAGCCAGATCGTCGGCACGAGCGTGACCCACGCGTAGCGCTCGCGCTTCATCTTGAACAGCACGACGGTGCCGAGCATCAGCGCGATGCCCGCGAGCATCTGATTCGAGATGCCGAAGAGCGGCCACAGCGTGTTGATGCCGCCGAACGGATCGACCACGCCCTGATACAGGAAGTAGCCCCACGCGGCGACGCACAGGCCCGTCGCGATGAGGTTGGCCGGAAGCGACTCCGTGCGGCGCAGCGCCGGATGGAACGTGCCGAGCAGATCCTGCAGCATGAAGCGGCCGGCGCGCGTGCCCGCATCGACCGCGGTCAGGATGAAGAGCGCTTCGAACAGAATGGCGAAGTGATACCAGAACGCCATCATCGCCGGGCCGCCGATCACCTGATGAAGAATTTGCGCCATGCCGACCGCGAGCGTCGGCGCGCCGCCGGCACGCGCCACGATGGTCGTCTCGCCGACCGCCTTCGCCGTCGCCGTCAGCATGTCCGGCGTCAGCGCGAAGCCCCAGCTCGAGACGGTCTGCGCGACCGCTTCGGGCGTCGAGCCGAGCAGCGCGGCGGGGCTGTTCATCGCGAAGTACACGCCCGGCTCGATCACGCAGGCGGCGACGAGCGCCATGATCGCGACGAACGACTCCATCAGCATCGCGCCATAACCGATGAAGCGCATGTTGACTTCGTTATCGATCATCTTGGGCGTCGTGCCCGACGAGATGAGCGCATGGAAGCCCGACACCGCGCCGCACGCGATCGTGATGAACAGGAACGGGAACAGGTTGCCCGACCACACCGGCCCGCTGCCATCGACAAACTTGGTGAACGCCGGCATCTTCAGTTCGGGCGCGACGATCAGAATGCCGACCGCGAGACCCAGAATCGTGCCGATCTTGAGGAAAGTCGACAGATAATCGCGCGGCGCGAGCAGCAGCCACACCGGCAGCACCGACGCGACGAAACCGTAGCCGATCAGGATCCACACGAGCTGCACGCCGGTGAACGTGAAATACGGCGCGAACGTCGCCGATTCCGCGACCTGGCCGCCGTACACGATCGCGAGCATCAGGCCGATGAAACCGATGATCGACACCTCGCCGATGCGCCCCGGACGGATGTAGCGCGTATAGACGCCCATGAAGAGCGCGATCGGAATGGTCGCCGCGACGGTGAACGTGCCCCACGGCGAATTGGTCAGCGCTTTGACGACGATCAGCGCGAGCACCGCGAGAATGATCACCATGATGAGGAACGCGCCGAAAAGCGCGATCACGCCGGGCACGGTGCCCAGCTCCATCTTGATGAGATCGCCGAGCGAGCGGCCGTCGCGTCGCGTCGAGATGAACAGGATGACGAAATCCTGCACCGCGCCCGCGAACACCACACCGGCGAGTATCCACAGCATGCCGGGCGTGTAGCCCATCTGCGCGGCCAGCACAGGGCCTACCAGCGGGCCCGCGCCCGCGATCGCGGCGAAGTGATGGCCGAAGAGCACGTACTTGTTCGTCGGCACGTAGTCGAGGCCATCGTTATGACGAACGGCCGGCGTCATGCGCAGGCCGTCGAGTTGCAGCACTTTCGCCGCAACGAAGCGCGAATAGAACCGATAAGCGATGAGATAGACGCAGACCGCCGCGATGACGATCCACAGTGCGCTGATACGCTCGCCGTGCGCGAGTGCAATGGTGCCGAATGCGAACGCGCCCAATAGCGCGAGCGCGATCCAGACCAGGAATCCGGAAGCCCGATTCATGGCGTCTCCTTAGTTATTGACCCGTCAGGTCGATGGATGCGCCGTGATAGCGCATTGGGCGGTAGTATTCGCTTTCGCCCGGGCGCTTACAAGCGCATAACTACGTATGCGTACTACGTGGCTTCACGTAGCGGAAAACCCTGTATCAATGAATCTCAAGGCAAAGATCTTCCTGCTTGCGATCGTGCCGTTCGCGCTGGCGATCGGTGGAATCACCTACGGTGTACGCCAGCAGGCGCAGTCGCTCGCGCAGGCGCAGCACGAGACGACGCAGGCCGCCTACATGGCGAGCAAGGAGATCGAGCTGCGGCATTACGTCGAGATCGCGAAGAGCGCGATCGCGCCATACTATGATGCTCCCGCGACCGACCCGCGCAGCGACGACGAACGCCGCCGCCTCGCGCTCGACGCGCTGCAGCGGCTCGATTTCGGACAGGACGGCTACTTTTTCGTCTACACGATGCACGGCACATCGCTCATGCATCCGCGCCAGCCGGATCTCGTCGGACGCGACCTCTGGCTGATGCGCGACCCGAACGGCGCGCTGACCATTCAGGAACTCATCGAACAGGCATCGAAAGGCGGCGGCTACGTCCGGTACGTCTGGCGGCGGCCGTCCACCGGACTGATCGCGCCCAAGCTCGGTTACGTGGTGCCGCTCGAGCGCTGGGGCTGGATGATGGGCACGGGCATCTATCTGGAGGATGTCGAGACGACGCTTGCGCGCATCGACTCGCAGGCGGCCACGAATATCGAGCGCACGCTGATGTGGATCGGCGCGATCGCGCTCGCCGGGCTCGCGATCATCGCGGTGTGCGGCGCGGTGCTCAACATCAGCGAGCATCGAAGCGCCGATGCGAAGCTGAAGCGCCTCGCGCGGCAAGTGGTGGATTCGCAGGAACAGGAACGCGCGCGGCTCTCGCGCGAGTTGCACGACGGCATCAGCCAGATGCTCGTCTCGGTGAAGCTGCTGCTCGAATCGGCGCTCGCGCGTTTCGAGTATGGCACGGCGCGCGAGCCGACCGCGGAGGCCGCGCTCGCGACGAGCCTCGGACGTCTCTCGGGCACGCTGCGCGAAGTGCGCCGCATCTCGCATGCGCTGCGCCCCGCGATGCTCGACGACCTCGGTCTCGCCGCGGCGCTGGAGCAGCTCGTGCGCGAATTCGACGGCCAGGACGGCATCGAGGCGCGCTTCGAATCGATGGACGACGGCAAGCCCTGTGCGACGCAGCGCACGACGCTGCCCGATCCCGTCAACACCGTGCTCTTTCGCATCGCGCAGGAAGCGCTGACCAACATCGCGCGGCACGCGCAGGCATCGCGCGCGGTGATCACGCTCGATATCGCCGCGCACGCCGTCACGCTCGACATCACCGACAACGGCCGCGGCTTCGACGCGCATGGCGCGCTCTCCGATCCGGCGAGCGGCGTCGGACTGCGCAACATGCGCGAGCGGCTCGACACGCTCGGCGGCACGCTGGCGATCGGCTCGCAACTCGGCCGCACGTCGATCACCGCGAGCGTGCCGCTGCCGCTCGCCGCACCCAATCTTCAAGGACTTACCGATGAGCGCTGAACCCGCCCGCATCATTCTCGTGGACGATCACCCGCTCGTGCGCGACGGCTTGCGCGCCCGACTCGACTCCGTGCCGCGTCTTTGCGTGACCGGCGAGGCGGGCAACGCAAAAGAAGCGCTCGCGCTCGCCGCCGACGAATCGAATCCGCCCGATCTCGCGCTGATGGACGTCGGCATGGCGGGCATGAGCGGCATCGAGCTGGCGGCGCTTTTTCACGAGCGGCATCCGGGCATCCGCGTGCTGATGCTGTCGATGCACGACAACGTGGAGTACGTGAAGCAGGCGGTGCGCGCGGGCGCGAGCGGCTACGTGCTGAAGGATTCGCCCGCCGCGGAGATCCTTCAGGCGATCGACGCGGTGCTCGCCGGAAAGACCTTTTTCAGCGCCGGGCTCGCCGCACGCATGATTCAGGCACAGTCGATGCAGACGCCGCTCGAACGCCTGACGCCGCGTGAGCGCGACGTCCTCGACGCGCTGGCCGAGGGCTTATCGAGCAAGCAGATCGCGCAGCAGCACGGGCTGTCGGTGCGCACGGTGGAAACGCATCGCCTGAATTTGAAGCGCAAACTGGATATCGACGGACAGGCCGAGCTGATCAAGTTCGCGGTGGAGCACCGCCGAACGTGACGCCCGGCCTCGGCGGAAGACACGAAGCGCGACGAGACGCGACTCAGCCTGCGGACCGGGCGTTGTGCTCGGAAAGGAATTTGATGAGGCCGTCGACGCCGCCCTTTTGCAACTGGCCGGCGAATTGTTGCTGGTAGACCTGGATGAGCCACGCGCCCATCATGTCGATGTCGTAGATTTTCCAGCCCTGCGGCGTCTTCTCCAGACGATAGCGCACGGGGTTGTCGCCGCCCGTGGAAATGACGTGCGATTCGACCACTGTGTCTTTCGTGTTGGCATCGATGTTGGGCGCATCGAACTTGAACTTCACGTCCTGATCGCGCAATTGCGAGAGCGAGGCCGCATACGTGCGAACCAGAAGCGTTTGGAACTGGTCGTAAAGCTGCTTTTGCTGCTCGGGCGTGGCGCTCGCCCAGGCCTTGCCCACCGCGATGCGCGTGGTGCGCTGGAAGTCGGTAGCGGGCAGGAAGCGCGTTTCGACGAGCTGCGTGATCTTCGCCATGTCGCCGCCGCGCGCCTGCGGGTCGGCCTTCATCGCGTTGACAGTGCCTTCGACGGCGCTCTTCACGACGGCATCGGGACTCGTTTGTGCGAGTGCCTCGCCCGCGAAGGACAGCGAGGCTAGGAGGAAAGCGAAGCAAATAGACAGATAGCGTTTCATGGCACCCGTTCTCTAATCAGGTTTGGTGGCGCGGGTTGTGCGGCCTTCGGACATTGCAGCGGCGGCCAGCTGGCTGCGAGGTCAGTATATCGACACCGCCGCGCCGCAACAGTTCAAGCATGGAGTGTTGCGGTGCGCCCGGTATACTTGCGCGGCTTCCCACGTCGTTTCATGGAGTGATCCGGATCCCGGCGGTCGGCATCATGCAATTCGCGCGTTCGCACGCACAAAAGATAACAGGGCACACCAGGTAGCGTCTTCATGCTGACGTCCAACATTACTCGCTTCGTCACCCTCGCCATCCGCCGGCCGGCGTGGATTATCGCCGTTTCGCTGCTGCTCGGCGTGCTCTCCACGATTTATGTCGTCCATCACTTCAGAATCAGCACCGATGTCAGCCAGCTGATCGAGACGGAGCCCGAGTGGGCTGCGCGCAGCAAGGCGATCGACGCGGCGTTTCCGCAGCGCGGCGCGGCGCTGCTGATCGTCGTTCAGGCGCCGGCGCAGGAATTCGCCGATGCCGCCGCGAACGAGCTCGCCGCCGCGCTCGCGAAAGAGCCGGAGCGCTTCAGGTCGGTGTCGCAGCCCGAGGGCGGCGCGTTCTTCGAGCACAACGGCCTGCTCTATCTGCCGACGGACAAGGTCGAACAGGTCACGAAGCAGCTCGTAGAGGCGCGCCCGCTCATCAACACGCTCGCGCACGACCCGACGCTCACCGGCCTCGCGCAGACCCTCAACACGACGCTCAATCTGCCGCTGACGCTCGGACAGGTCAGCCTCGGCCAGATGGCGGGTCTGCTCGGCAGGAGCGCGGCCGTGCTCGACCGCGTGCTCGCGAATCAGCCCGCCGCATTCTCCTGGCGCGGCCTCGCGGATTCGCCAAACAGCGCGGCGCCCGGGCGTGCGTTCGTCACCGTGTTGCCGGAACTGAACTTCAATGCGCTGAAGGCGGCGGCGGGGACATCGGAAGAGATTCGCGCGAAGGCCGCCGAGCTCGGCATCGACAAAAAGTATGGGGCGACGCTGCATCTGACGGGCGCACAGCCGCTCGCCGACGAGGAATTCGCATCCGTGCAGGACGGCGCCGTGCTCAATGGCGCCCTGACCTTCCTCGTCGTGCTGATGATCCTCTGGGTCGCGCTGCGCTCGAAGCGCATGATCCTCGCGGTGTTCATCACGCTCTTCGTCGGGCTCGCGATCACCGCCGCGCTCGGCCTCATGATGGTCCACGCGCTCAACATGATCTCGGTCGCGTTCATGGTGCTGTTCGTCGGCCTGGGCGTGGACTTCGGCATCCAGTTCGGCGTGAAGTATCGCGAGGAGCGTTACCGGCACAAGCGGCTCGACGTCTCGCTCGCGGAAACCGCGCGCCATGTCGCCGTGCCGCTCACGCTCGCCGCCGCCGCGACCGCCGCGAGCTTCTTCTCGTTTCTGCCGACCGCGTATCGCGGCGTCTCGGAGCTGGGGCTGATCGCGGGCGTCGGCATGTTCGTGGCCTACGCGACCAACATGACGCTGTTGCCCGCGCTCATCAAAGTGTTCGCGCCGCCGGGCGAAGCGCAGTCACCGGGCTTTCCGGTGCTCGCGCCCGTCGACGAGTTCCTCGACCGGCATCGCAAGCCGGTGCTCATCGGCACGCTCGTGGTCGTCATCGGCGCGCTGCCGCTGCTCTTCGATCTGCGCTTCGACTTCAATCCGCTGCATCTGAAAGACCCGCATACCGAGTCGATGGCGACGCTCATCGCGCTCAAGGACTCGCCGGAAGGCGCGGTGAACGATGTCGCGGTGCTCGCGCCCTCGCTCGCCGACGCCGACGGCATCGCGGCGAAACTGCGGAAACTGCCGGAAGTCGGGAGCGCGACGACGCTCTCCTCGCTCATCCCGTCCGATCAGCCGAAGAAACTCGAGCTCATCAAGGCCGCCGCCGATCAACTGCTGCCCGCGCTCGATCAGCAGACGGCAGCGCCCGTGACGGACGCCGTGCGCGTCGCGGCGCTCAAACGCGTGTCGAACCAGCTTTCGCTCGCCGCCGACGAGCATCCCGGCCCCGGCGACAAGGAAGCGAAGCATCTTTCGGAGACGCTCGCAAAGCTGGCGCAAGCCGACGCCGCGACGCGCGACCGCGCCGAGCACGCGATGGCCGAGCCGCTGCGCCTCGCGCTCGCGCAGTTGCGCGCGCTCCTGACGCCTGCGGAAATCACGCGCGACACGCTGCCGCCGCAGATGGTCGCGTCGTTCGTGACGCCGCAGGGCGAAGCGCTCGTCGACATCGCGCCGAGGATCCCGCCCGGGGTCGATCCCAACGACGACGCGCTCCTCGCCCGCTTCGCCGACGCAGTGCAGAAGGCCGCGCCCGACGCGATCGGCGGGCCGATTTCCGTGCGCCATTCGGCGGAGACGATCATCAAGGCGTTCGAGCAGGCGGCGCTCTACTCGCTCATCGCGATCGCCGTGCTGCTGTGGATCGCGCTGCGCCGTTTTGGCGACGTTTTGAGAACTTTGGTACCGTTGCTCGTCTCCGCGATCGTCACGCTGGAACTGTGCGTCGTCTTCAGGATGCCGCTCAACTTCGCGAACATCATCGCGCTGCCGCTGATGCTGGGCGTCGGCGTGGCGTTCAAGATCTATTTCGTGATGGCGTGGCGTTCCGGGCAGACGCGGTTGCTTCAGTCCAGCCTCACGCATGCCGTTATGTTCAGTGCGGCCACGACGGCGACGGCGTTCGGAAGCCTGTGGTTCTCTCATCATCCGGGCACGTCCAGCATGGGGCGGCTGCTGGCGCTGTCGCTCTTTTGCACGCTCATCGGCGCGGTGGTCTTCCAGCCCGTCCTGATGGGCAAACCGCGCAAGGTGCGCGCGGCCGCCCGCGCGAAGCTCAGGGCGGCGCAACGACATGACAACCTAAGAGGAATTGAAGAATGAAGTGGGGATCGACGGCTGTGACCGCTCGTGCACTGCGCAGATTTGGGATGAGCCTGGCGATTGCGGGCGCGCTCGCAACAACGGGCTGCGCGACCGGCCCGGACCGCAATGCGAAAGACCCGCTCGAGCCAATGAACCGCAAGATCTTCACGTTCAACGACACGCTCGATACCTACGTCGCCAAGCCCGTCGCGCAGTTCTATGTCGATTACACGCCGAGCCCGTTCCGCACCGCGGTCAGCAATTTCTTCTCGAATCTGGGCGATTTCTCGAACTTCGCGAACAACCTGCTGCAGTTGAAGATCACCGATGCGACGCAGGATCTGATGCGCATCGCGATGAACTCGCTGTTCGGCATCGGCGGCCTGATCGATATCGCGTCGCCCGCCGGCTTGCCGAAGCACCATCAGGACTTCGGCCTGACGCTCGGGCACTACGGCATGCCGTCGGGGCCGTATCTGGTGCTGCCGCTGCTCGGCCCGAGCTCGTTTCGCGATTCGACGACCTGGCTCGTCGACTGGCGCGTGAATCCCGTCAGTTATGCCGATGCGGGCATCCGCTGGCCGCTCTATGGCGTGAACTTCGTGAGCGCGCGTGCGGACCTGATCGGCGCGACCGACCTGCTTTCGGCCGCCGCGCTCGACAAATACGCGTTTGTGCGCGACGCATACACGCAGCGGCGTCAATATTTGCTGACCGGCGGCGGCGCGAGCTCGCTGCCCGATTACGGCGATGAAGGCGCATCGGCGCCCGAAGGCGCGAGCGCGCCGGAGGGAGCCAGCGCGCCGGAAGGCTCAAGCGGCGGCGGCAGCAGGGAGCAAGGCTTGCCGACGTATGTCGATCCGGGCGCGGCGGCATCGCCTGCGGGTGGGGTCGGCGGAAAGTCGCCTGCGCCCGAGGAGAACGCGCCGAAGGCGCAGCCGTCGCCGAGCTCGAGCAAGGCTCAGGGATTGCCGCAGTATGACGATCCGGCGGCGCAGCCAGCGGGGAAGTAGGCAGGTCTCGAAGCCGGAAAGGAAACGGGCGCCCGAGCGCCCGTTTTGTCTTTAGTGTGCGGGTGCGCTATCAATGCGCGGCCTCTTCCGCCACTTCCTCCATCAGATCGTCGTCGGAAACTTTCGGCGCTTCCACCCCGCCCTGATCACGGCGATACGCCTCGAACAGTTCGTCGGCGTAGCGAATCTTCGTGCGGCCATGCGGCACGGGCTCGCCCTGCTCGTTGAGGTTCACGAACACCATCTTCTCGACGGTCAGAATGCTCTTGCGCGTGATCTTGTTGCGGACTTCCGCGCGCAGCGTGATCGACGTGCGGCCGAAATGCGTCGCGGTGATGCCCAGCTCGATGATGTCGCCCTGACGCGCCGAGCTCACAAAGTTGATTTCGGACATGAACTTGGTCACGACGCGCTGATTGCCCAGCTGCGAAATCGCGTAAATCGCGGCTTCTTCGTCGATCCAGCGCAGAAGGCTCCCGCCGAACAGGCTGCCGTTCGGATTCAGATCTTCGGGCTTGACCCACTTACGGGTGTGGAAATTCATTTGCGGTACCTCGCTTTCTTTACCGCGCGTCGAAGTGCAGAGAAGAGACGCGCGCTGGGTAAGGGTTTTCCCTGATTATAACGAAGTGAGGGTTAACCCGCAGAAAGCAAGGGGAGAACAAAATGATCAGCCAAACGCCAGAGCCCGCGCCGATCCCAGCGCATGCCGCGCCTGGACGAGCGTCGCGCGGGCCGCGCGAGCGTCGGACGCGAGCCGCAACAGCGCGCCCAGTTGCGCCGGATCGCGCAGCAATTCCCGCAGAATCGAACCGATGGCCGTCGTGCCGTCGTCGCGCAAACCGGCCGTCGCGGCAGGCGGCAATGTTCGCCAGGCCGGATCGACGACCGCCCGGCACACCGCGAACGGCAAGCCGCGCGCCGTCGCGATCGCCCCGGCAATATGCGATTCCATATCGACGGCCAGCGCGTCGGTCGACGAATGCAGCGAGCGCTTCTCCGCCTCGGTCTTGACGGGCGCGGTGACGCCCGCCATCCTGCCGCGCCGCACGACGCGCCCGACAGGCGTGCCCGCGAACGCATCGACGATGCGCGCCGACCACGCCGCATCGGTATGCAACTCGCCGAACGGACCGCACACGCTCTCGGCGACGATCAACTCGCCCGGCTCGATATCCGGCGCGAGTCCGCCCGCCGTGCCGAAGCTGATGATGCCCGAGCAGCCGCGCGCGATCGCATCGGACAACGCGCGCTCCAGCCAGTCGGCGCGCGCCGCGAACACCACATCGACGCCCCGCCCGCGCACGATCTTCGCCTCGAACGCCATGCCGGTCACGGCGACGACGGGCGCGTTCACATTGCCGCCGTCACGCGCGTGAGGCCGTCGCGTGTCAGGTTTCGATAGCGCGCGAGCGCCCACAGCGGGAAGAACTTGCGATAGCCGTGGTAGCGCAGGTAGAACACGCGCGGGAAGCCTGTCGCCGTGAAGCGCGTCTCGTCCCACAGGCCGTGCGCCTGCTGCGTCCTGAGCAAATAATCGACGCCTCGCGCGACCGCCGGATGCTCGACCAGACCCGCCGCCATCAGTCCGAGCAGCGCCCACGCCGTCTGCGACGCGGTGCTCGGCGCCTGTTCGTAACCGCGATAGTCGAGCTTGTAGCTCTCGCCGTCCTCGCCCCAGCCGCCGTCGCTGTTCTGGATGCCGACGAGCCAGTCCGCCGCGCGCTTCATGCGCGGGTCCGTCGGTGCGACGCCGGCGGCGTTCAGCGCGCACATCGCCGACCAGGTGCCGTAGATGTAATTCAGGCCCCAGCGGCCGTACCAGCTTCCATCGCGCTCCTGGCCTCGCACGATGTAGTCGAACGCGCGACGCGCGGGCTCGCTGTTGAGCGACGTCTCGCCGAGTTGCGCGAGCATCGAAAGGCAGCGCGCGGAGACATCGACCGTCGGCGGGTCGAGCAGCGCGCCGTGATCCGAGAACGGGATGTTGTTCAGGTAGTACTGCGTGTTTTCCGGCTCGAACGCGCCCCATCCGCCGTCGCTGCTCTGCATGCCGACGACCCACTCACGCGCGCGCGCGATCGACTCGCCGTACATCGCCGTGCCGTTCTCGCGATCGGCACGCTCCATCGCCATCGCGACGACGGCCGTGTCATCGACATCGGGATAATGCGGGTTCGCGAACTGGAATGCCCACCCGCCCGGCCGCACGTCAGGACGGCGGGAGATCCAGTCGCCGCGCACGTCGAGAATCTGCAGCGGCACGAGCCATTCGAGGCCGCGCGCCACCGCCGAGCGCGCCTTTGGCATGCCGGTTTCGAGCAGCGCATGCGCCGCGAGCGATGTATCCCACACCGGCGACAGGCACGGCTGGCAATACGCCTCGCCATCGTCGGCGTCGTCGACGATCAGGAGCTTGTCGAGCGACTTGCGCGCAATCGCGCGATTCGGATGTTCGGGCGGATAGCCGAGGACGTCGTACATCATCACCGAGTTGGCCATCGCCGGAAAAATCGCGCCAAGGCCGTCTTCGCCGTTCAGGCGCTCGTCGACGAAGCGCACCGCTTCATCGATCGCGCGTTCGCGGCCGGCTTTGGGCAGCAGCGGATCGGCGACGCGCAGGATCGAATCGACGACGCGGAAGAACGCGAACCAGCCGCGGCTCTGATGCCCCGAACGCGACGGCATGCCGGTATTGACCGGCGGATTCGTGAACACCTCGTCGATGCGCACGCCGCGCGGATTGCGCGCGCGCGGGCGCTTCGCGTTGAGCACGAGCATCGGCACGATCACCGTGCGCGCCCAGTACGACACCTTCGACAGATGGAACGGGAACCACATCGGCAGGCGCATGATTTCGACGGGCATCATCGGCACCGCGCGCCACGACACGACGCCGAAAAGCGCGAGCAGGATGCGCGTGAACACGTTCACCTTCTCGGCACCGCCCGCGGCGAGGATCGCGCGGCGGGCGCGCTGCATGTGTTCGGCGTCGGCCGAATCGCCGATCATCTTCAGCGCGAAATACGCCTTCACGGTCGCGGAGACGTCCATCGCGCCGTCGGTGAAGAGCGGCCAGCCGCCGTCCGCGCGTTGAATGCGGCGCAGATACCGGCCGATCTTCGCTTCGAGCTTCTCGTCGGCGGTCTCGCCGAGATAGTGGACGAGCAGCACGTATTCAGCCGGGATGGTTGCGTCCGCTTCGAGTTCGTAGAGCCAGTAGCCTTCCGGATGTTGCGCCGCGAGCAGCGCATCGGTGGCGCGGTGGACGGCAGCGTCGAGCGAGGCGCCCGAAACCTGCACGCCCACGGCCGACAGGGATAAATCGTTCATCAGCGTTCCATCGATGGGTTCAACAGCGCGTCCGCCGCCTTCTGGCCGGAGCGGATTGCGCCTTCGATCGTCGCGGGCAGGCCGGTCGCCGTCCAGTCGCCCGCGAGTGTGAAATTGTGCCAGCGCGTGCGCGTGGCGGCCCGCAGGCCTTCCTGCGACGGCACGGCGGCAAACGTCGCGTGCTCCTCGGCGACGACTTGCCACGGCGGCGTCGGCACCGCGGGCATGCGCACCGCCTTCGCCGTCTCCAGCCATACCGCCTGCGCGAGTTCTTCGTGCGGCGTCGCGAGCCATCGGCCGGCGCTTGCGAGCGTGACCGAGAGCCGGCCGTCGGCGGCGAAGATCCAGTCCGACATGCCGTTGACGACGCAGGTCAGCGGCTGAAAGCCCGTCGGCGCGTCCACAGCGAAGTGCACGGTCATGATCGCGCGCGATGCATCCGGCGCGGTCAGGTCCGGCACCAGCCGGCGCGCCGCGTCGGGCGGCACGGCGAGCACGACGCCATCGCCCGTGCCGAGCGTGACGGGCTCCGCCGCGCCTTCGAAAGCCAGCGAGCTTACACGCTCCTTCGAATCCGTGCCCGAAACCCCGATGCCCGCGACGCGCGAACCGAGCCGGATCTCCGCGCCGCCATACTGCAAAAGCCGCAACGCCGGCTCGACGAACGCATGCGACAGCCCGCTTCTCGCGATCAGCGGACGGCACGCCTGACCGCCCTGCGCGACCGTCTCGCGCAGCAAACCGGCCGCGAGCTCCGCGCTCGCTTCGGACGGATCGGCGTTGAGCATCGCACGCAGGAGCGGACGCACGAGAAGACTCCATACGCGATCCTTCCGGCGCACCGATTCCTCGATCGTGCGGCCCGGCTTAGCCCAGAAGAGCGGCAGGTACGGCAGGTAGTCGGCGGGCTGCGTGCCCGGCACACGCGTCTCGGCGTCGAAGATCCAGCGCGGCAAGCGCCCCGGCGACATGCGGACGGTCCAGGCGTCGCCGGTCGCGACATCGAAGAACGGATACTCGGGCTGCGTCGGACCGATCAGCGTGCCGGTTGCGCCGATCGCACGCAGATAGGCCATCGTCGATTGATTGCCTGATAGCAGCAGATGATTGCCGTTATCGAGCGTGACACCGAGCTTTGCATCGAAGAAGGAGCGGCAACGGCCGCCCGCGTGAGGCGCCGCCTCGTGCAGCACGACGCGCGCGCCGCGGCGCTGCGCCTCGACCGCGGCGGCGAGGCCGGCGACGCCCGCACCGACGACGAAGACACGCCGGGACATCAGATCAGGTTGCGCGCCACGATCCACAGCAGGCGCGCACGCGGCGTGCGCCCGCGCGTGCGTGGCAGGTCGAAGCCGCGTTTCAGGTTGGCGTCGAGCACGGTGCGATACGCCGCCGACATGATGCGCGGGGCGCGCACCTGGGCGCGCGGCGACGCCGCCATGATCGCATCGGACTGGGCGTAATGGCCTTTCGCGCGCTCGGCGAGCACGGCGCACACGCGCGGCAGGCGGGCATCGCCGACGATGCTCGCCGGATCGCTCGTAGAAATGCCTTCGCGCGCGAGCAGTTCGCGCGGCAGGTACACGCGGCCGATTTCCGCGTCTTCGTCGATGTCGCGCAGGATGTTGGTCAGTTGCAGCGCGCGGCCGAGATGGTGCGCGAGCCGCCGTCCGGCGTCCTCGTGCATCCCGAATATTCTCACCGACAGCCGCCCGACCGCGCTCGCCACCCGGTCGCAATAGAGGTCGAGCGTGGCTTCGTCGGGGGCGACGATATCGCCGGCGGCGTCCATCGCCATGCCGTCGATCACGGCCTGGAAGTCGTCGCGTGAAAGCTGGAAAGCCTGGATGTGGCGGGTGAGCGCTTCGAGCGATTTCTTCGGCTTGCCGGCGTAGCACGCGTCGATGTCCTCGCGCCACTGATCGAGCGCGAGCGCGCGCTCGCGGCGCGGCAGGGTGCCTTCGTCGGCGATATCGTCGACCGCCCGGCAGAACGCGTAGATCTGGTACATCGCGTCCCGCTGCTCGGCGGGAAGGATGCGCATCGCGAGATAAAACGAACTTCCCGACGACGCCTTGGCGGCGTCTGGAGCAGGATCGTCAGCGATGATATTGGAAACAGCCAAGACGAACTCCGCTGTGGCGCCCCCAAGGGCAAATTTGTAAGAGATCGGGCGCCGGTCCCGATGCCGCCGGTGCGCGCGGAACCACGTGGCGCTGAGCGGGACGACCGAGGAGGAAAGGCGGCGCGCGAGCCGGCTGTGACTGCGCCGGAAGCGGCAAAGAGTATATCAATACTTTGCCCGATTGCGCCGGAGCCGCGCGGGGCAAGGCCCGGCGTATCGAGCGGCGATTCAGGCGAAGCCCACTGCCCGATTCCGCCCCTCACGCTTGGCCGTATAAAGCGCCGCATCGGCCTCGTTGATGAGCGCCTCGTACGAGGACGTCACGCCGGTCCGCGCACGCGCCGCCCCGACGCTCGCCGTGACCGGCACGCGTGCGCCCTGCACGTCGATGGGCGTCTCGCCGATCTCGCGGCGCACCTTCTCCGCGACGATCATCGCGTCCTCGAAATTCGTGCACGGCAGAAGCAGCGCGAATTCCTCGCCGCCGAAGCGCCCGAACACGTCCTGCACGCGCACGCTCTTCGCGACGCGCTCGGCCATCACGCGCAAAACCGTGTCGCCGACGAGGTGGCCGAGGTCGTCGTTGATGCGCTTGAAGTGGTCGAGATCGAAGAGGAGCATCGACAGCTCGCCGCCGTAGCGCTGCCAGCGCGAGAATTCGTCGCGCAGGCGCAATTCGAAGTAGCGCCGGTTGGCGATGCCGGTCAAACCATCGCGGTCCGCGAATTCCTGCAGCTTCGCCACCGCTTCGTCGCGGGCGCGCTGCATCATGCTCGCGTGCGTCGCGTCGGAAATCGTCACGCAGACGGCGCGCACCTCGCGCTCGAGCATGAGCGGCATGAAGGTGCAGTCCTGCTGCATGAAATCGACGCCGCCGGTAATCGGCCGATCGTGGTCGAACTTGAAGAGATACGGCCGCTGCTCCCACGAGCTGAACGCGAAGCTGCCGAGCTGGAACACGCTCTCGACCTTGCGCGTGAACCAGACGCGCGGCAGTTCGGGGAAGCTCGCGAAGATGGATTTGCCGATCACCTGTTCGGCCGTCCTGCCGCTGTGGTCCTGCATGAACCGGTTCCACATCAGCACGTTCAGATCGCGATCGAGCACGAAAATGCCGAAACCCACGCGCTCGATCACGAGTTCGGAGAGCGCGTGGCGCAGTTCGTCCATGCTCACGATGGCGTCCCGTTCAGAGGCTCGACAGAAGCGCGTCGAGCGCTTCGTTCAGATGCGGGATGGCGTCTTCGGCCATCAGCATCACGAGATGCGCGCGGAAGCTGTGGTCCTCGAGCGCGAAATTCACTTCGAGCAGGAGTGCGGTCTTCCAGGCGAGCATCGCCGGCTGAAACACCTCGTCGAGCCCGATTTCCGAGCCGAGCATGCCAGGCGGCGAGAAGATGGGCGAGCGGCCGAGTCGGTCGAGGATGCACGACACGCACGCGCCCATCAGCACGGTCGCGACGTCGAAGACGAGTTCGGTGCGCGTCGTCGCCTCGTAGGTGGATTTCGTGTACGGATCGTCAACGAGCGCGCACAGCTGATCGACGCTGCCGCTCTTGCACAGCACGATCGCCTCGCCCTTGATGTCGGAACGAAAGCCCTGGCGCACGGCCGTCACGGTATCGGTGATGCCGGTCATCTCGGCGAGCGCCGCGGATGCCTCGGCCACGCTCACGACGCGCACGCGCGGCACCGACAGCTCGATGAATGTGCCGAGCAGCTTCGAGAGTCGGGTCGCGGCCTGGCCCATCGCCATGTTGGCGACTTCCTGCAGCGCGTCGCGCTGATCTTCGTTCAGGGCGGGTTCAACCATGGAGTCCGTACTCCTTCAAAACAGGACGCAGCGCTTCGGGCGTCACCGGCTTCGGCAGGAACGCGATCGCGCCGAGCGCGCGCACCCGCTCCTGGGCCATCGGCTGCACGTCGGCCGACACGACGATCACGAACGTGTTCAGGTCCTCGTGTTGCAAGGCGTCGAGCACCTGATAGCCCGTCATGTCGGGCATCGTGAGATCGAGGAACATCACCGAGGCGCGGCCGGCCCGGTAATGCTCGAGCGCCTCGCGCCCGTTGGTCGCATAGGAGATCTCGACGTCCCAGTCCGGGGGCAGCGCGCGCGTCAGCACCTTGCGCGCGAGCAGGGAATCATCGGCAATGACAATCGGCAACGGCATGGTCGGCAGGATCTTTTTGGGCTGTTTTCGGGCTGAGGGCGGCGGCGCGTCGGCAGACACGGCAGGCTCTCGTATTTGATTACGGCATCCGCGCGGCGATCTTTAAAGCGATCTTCACGGCAGAACCGGTACGAGCCCTCTCGCCCGGCGGGAATGCGGGCGCTGTCGGAGATGCAGCTCGGCGGCGATGAGCCAGGCGCGGCGCTTGTGGACGAAGGCGCGCCAACCCGCGGGCGAGCGCTGGGTGATCAGCGTGCGCACTCCGCGCGATGCATGCTGGCTCTCGATCGGCGTCATGTTGACTGCCCCGTGCGTGGTCCGAAAAAAGTTCCGGACCGTGGCCTTCTTATCCTCGCTTGGTCGCGCTGCCCGCCGGCGACTGGCCGGACAAGCGGTACTGCTCCCCGGCGCGCGCCGCAAGGCTGCTTGTATCCTCCGGCCGACGCTTCTAAGTGGCGTATCAGGTCGGAGGATTGCATTGTCTGCCCATCAGAATGTCAAAGCAACTCGCGAGAGTGCGAAGCGAGAATTAATATGATTAAAACAGTCGTTAATCAGGAAGATTCTACGCCCCACCTTCTGTTGTGATACGTTCTCTTGCTTTTGTGTACGTTTGCGCTTCCGATAATCTCGCTAACTTCGCGCGTGACCGAGGTTTTCCTCCACGTGTCGCGTGCAGCTTGACTCCCCGATCGGCATGCTTCATGCGTTCTACTTGCGGTTGCACCGGTCAGGCTCGGCAACTTCCTACCACGCGCCCGTCACGACGGGCGCCTGGCGCAGGCGTCGAGTAAGTTTTCCAATTCGCTGCCAAAAATGACGCTGCAACGTGAGGAGTCCAACGCCGATCCTGCCGGGGAATCATGGCAGGAAGAACCGCCGTTTCCGGTCGTTCCCGAACGCAACTTCGCCGCGCAGCGGCTTACGCTCTACGCGCTCCTCGTCGCCGCGATCGTGCTGCCGTGCGTATACGTCGTGGTCACCGCCTTCACCGATTACCACGCGCGCGTCGCGGATGCCTCCGATCTCGTCGCGCGCAATGCCCGCGTCGCCGAGGAGCACGCCCTCAAGGTCTTCGATCTGAACGTGACGCTCAACGAGCGCATCGTCGATCTGCTCGACGACCTCGACGCCGCCGCCATCCGTCGCGAGAGCGCCACGATTCATCAACGTCTCAGGACGATCAGCAGCAGCTATCAGCAGGTCGCGGCGGCTTCGGTGTTCGGTTCCGACGGCAGGCTGCTCGCGACGAGCCGCACCTGGCCGGCGCCCGACATTTCGGTCGCGGACCGGGACGATTTCGGCGGCTTGCGCGCCGGCCAGCAGATCGAACAGATTTCCCGCGTGATGGTGGGACGGGTCGCCGGCGAGCAGGTGTTCAACACGGCGGTCGCGCGCCGCACGGCGTCGGGCAAGTTCGACGGCATCGTGTCGATCGCGTTGCGGCCCGCGTACTTCGGCGCGTTCTACCGCGAGCTCATCGGCGACAACCCGAGCGTCTCGCTCGGATTATCACGCTCGGATGGCGAAGTGCTCGCCTGGTATCCGCCGCGCCCGCCCGAGCGCATGGCGCTCGCCGCCAGCTCGCCGTTGCGCGAAGCGTACGTCGAGGGGCGCCGCAGCGGCGTCGTGAAGATGGTGTCCGGGCTCGACAATCAATTGAAGATCGTCGCGTTCCGGCGCGTCGGCGCCTATCCGGTCTACGTGTCGAGCGGCTATCCGATCGCGACGATCTGGTCCGCCTGGTGGAAGCATCTGAGCGTGCTGGCGCTCTCGATATTCGCGCCGTGCGTCGTGCTGTGGGGCGTGATCGCGCAATCGTTGCGGCGGCTCGCGACCGAAGAAGACGCGTGGGAGCGCTGGCAGGCGGAAGCGTCGATGCGCCGTTCGATCGAATCCGCGTATCGCCAGGCGCGCAAGATGGAAGCGCTCGGCAATCTCGTGGGCAGCGTAGCGCACGATTTCAACAATCTCCTGATGATCGTCTCGACCAATGTGCAGATCGCGCGGCGGCGCGGCGCGCCCGGCCTCGACCGCGAGCTGACGGCGATGGAACGCGCGTTGAAGAGCGGCCAGTCGTTGACGCGGCAGTTGCTCGGCGTCGCGCGCAAGCAGCCGTTGAGAAGCGAGATCATCGCTATCGGCAGATGGGTGCCGGCGGGACGCGAGCTGCTGCGCGCGTCGCTCGGTGCGAAGGTGGCGCTCAACGTCGAGGTCGCGCCGGACGTGTGGGCGATCCGCGTCGATCCGGCGGAACTGGAACTCGCGCTCATCAACATCGCGGTGAATGCGCGCGACGCGATGCCCAACGGCGGCACCTTCACCGTGCGCGCCGACAACGTGCGCTTTCGCCACGAAGACGGCTTTCCGATCACCGGCGAATTCGTGCAGATCATGCTGGAGGACAACGGCTCCGGCATGAGTTCCGACGTGCTCGGGCGCGCGTTCGAACCGCTCTTCACGACCAAGCCGAAGGGCATGGGCACGGGCCTCGGCCTGCCGCAGGTCTTTGCGTTCTGCGAACGTGCGGGCGGGCTCGCGACCATCGACAGCGCGATCGGCGCCGGCACGGCGGTGCGCCTGTATCTGCCGCGCGCGGCGGGCGCACCGGGCGCGGCCGTGGCGGAAGAACAGGCCGCGGCGGGAGAGGCGGACGGCTTGCGCGTGCTGCTCGTCGAAGACAATGAGGAAGTCGCCGCCGGCACCGAGGCCCTGCTCACGATGATGGGCCACCACGTCACCTATGTCTTCAACGCCGATACCGCCGCCACCGTGCTCGAAGCCGCGCGCGCCGACGCCGCCACCGACTTCCCCTTCGACGTCGTGCTGTCCGACATCCACATGCCGGGGCAGATGAACGGCATCGATCTCGCCGAGATGTTGCAGCGCTTCGAGCCGCACATTCCGGTGATTCTCGTCACGGGTTACGCGGAAGAACTCGACCGCGCGCGGCAAATGGGCGCGCGCGTGCTGTCGAAGCCATTCGATATCGCGCTGCTCGACTCGCTCCTGCGCGCGATCCGCGAGCGCGTGGACGCCACGCGCGATATGCATGCGGCGCGTTCCTCCGATCGTTGAAGCGCCCGCAATCCGATCGACTTTTGCACGCCCGTTTGTAAAAGCGCCGCCATCCGGTCACATGCTCTCCAGCGCCCGACGGCCCGCACGCATCCGGCACGCGAGTTGCGTAATTGCCTCCAGGCGCGGCGACGACGTCGCCGATTTCCGGAATCCGCCCACCGCAGGAGGCGTACATGCGACACACCGTCATCGGAGTTTTTGATACCTTTGCGCAAGCCGAGGACGCACGCTCGGCTTTGATCGCCGCTGGCTTCCCGCGCGCGGATATCGAACTGCAGGCCAATCCCAAACGCGACGACGCAGCCGCGCAATCCGACATGCCCGACGCCGTCACGCATCGGGAACCAGGCATGCTCGCGAACATCGAGCGTTTCTTCAGCATGCTCTTCGGCGGGCGCGATCACCCGCCGGAAGTCGCGCACTATTCGGAGGCCGTGCGGCGCGGCGCGATCCTCGTTGCCGTCGATACACCGAGCGCCGAGCAGGCCGACGTCGCGCGCGCGACACTGAGCGACCAGGGCGCGATCGATATCGACGAACGCGCGGCGAGCTGGACGACGCTCGAACACGGCACGCCGGGCATGTCCGCGACGGCCGCCGACGACCGCGACCATTCGGTGCTCGACGAGCTCGGCCTAGGACGCGGCAGCGCCGTGCCGGGACGCGAGCCGGTGAATGGTCCGGACACGACGCCGATGCGCGCGCGCGCCTATCCGC
Source organism: Caballeronia sp. INML1 (assembly GCF_023631085.1). Taxonomy (NCBI): domain Bacteria; kingdom Pseudomonadati; phylum Pseudomonadota; class Betaproteobacteria; order Burkholderiales; family Burkholderiaceae; genus Caballeronia; species Caballeronia sp. INML1. The sequence continues at coordinate 70,286 of NZ_JALQDT010000055.1, forward strand.
ACGCGGACGTCGGCGATCCGGCTGCCCTGACGCCGCGCGATTACGTCAGCGATCCCGCCGACGATCCGCTGATGCCGCGCAGCGGCATGCAATCGCAGTCACAGTCGCAGTCCCAGTCGACGATGAGCGAAGCCGCGGGCACCACGCGCGATCCGCTCGCCGGACGCGATCCCGTAACGGGCCGCGATCCGTACGCGACGACCGGCATCGACCCGCTTGCCGATCCGCTCGCCGGCACGCCCGCCGATCCGCTCGCGGCGCGCGACGGACTCACGGGCGAATCGCTATCGGAACGCGACGCGCTTGCCGGCCGTGATCCGCTTCGCACGACGGGCGCGGCTGCGTCCGAACGTGACCCGCTACCCGGCGTGCGCACCGACACGGCTTCGGAATGGCGCTCGGTCGAACCGCTCGGACCGCTCGACGAACCGGCGGCGCCCTATCAGCCCGGTGCGGCGCGCGCGGCGGGATCGTCGCCTGATCCGGTGGTCGCTTCGGCGGGCACGCAAGCCGCCGGTCCGGTGGGTGCGCCCACAGCCGGTCCGGCAACGGTGCCCAACGAGTACATGGAGTACGAAGAAGACTTCCGCGCCGATTACGAATCAAAGTACTCGGCGACGGGCGAGCCTTATGAGGACTATCAGGGTGCGTATCGCTACGGCGCGACGCTCGGCAACGACGATCGCTTCCGCAGCCGCGCGTGGGATGAGCAGATGGAATATGAAACGCGTCGCGACTGGGAAAGCAAGCATCCCGAAGGCGATACGTGGGACCGCTTCAAGGCCGCCATCCGCCACGGATGGGATCGCGTGACGGGACATCATCACGTCTGAGTCTCGTCATGTGAAACAGCAGCAAACGACTACGGCCCGCTCTCAGCGGGCCGTAGTCGCATCGGGAAAGGTGAGCGCTTACGCCGCCCGATCACGCACCCATGCGGCGTACTTGTCCATGAACGTCTGCAGATACTTGCGCGTGTCCTCGCTCACGATATTGCCGCTCGCGTCGATGCGCTTCTCATCGTGCTTGATGTACATCTCCGGCTGATTCATCAGCACGATGTCCAGATACGCGCACACGCCGCGCAAATGCGACTGTGCGATGGCCGTGCCGATGGCCCCGACCGACGTCCCGATGATCGCGCCCGGCTTGCCGCCCCAGACGCTTTGCCCCCACGGACGCGAGGCCCAGTCGAGCGCGTTCTTCAAGACCCCGGGAATCGAGCGGTTGTACTCGGGCGTCACGATCAGCAAGCCGTTGGCATCGGCGATTTTCTGCTTGAACGCGCGCGCGACTTCCGGGAAGTCACTGTCGTAGTCCTGGCTGTAGAGCGGCAACGTGCCGATGTCGAGAAACTCGAAGGAAAAATCGCTCGGCGCAAGCGAGACGAGCGCATGCGCGAGCTGCTTGTTGAACGACTCCCGCCGCAGGCTGCCAACGACCACCGCAATCTTCAAGGCCATGAAATCTTCCCCGTGAAAGGATGAAAAATAGACGGACCGGACGATGAACGGTCCGGAAGCGCCGCTCTCGAAACGACACGCGTGCACATGTCAGGCGCATCGCAAGGTTACAGTCTTCGACGCCCGCCGACACGTTACGGACTATTTTTGCGACGAATCGAGCAATCTACCTTTCGCCGCGACGCCATGCGGTTCGCGGTGACCTATCCCCACGGTTATCCACAGAAATTGTGGATAAGTCGAGAGTAACTCCCATTCCGTTCAGTTTTTGATTCGTACACGAAACATGGTGCGCGCCAAATGTCCGTAAAAGCAGGCATCGTGGCGGCTTTCTTGTCGATATCGTAACAATCCGCCGTGTGAAGCCAACGTTTAATTGGTGTTAAGGACCAGCATTCATCCACTCTTGACAACAATGTGTTGGCTCAATCGGTATTTTTGTCCAATAGGAATGCTCCTAGACTGCCCTTCAAGCGTCGGGGTCGACGCGCAAGCATTCAGGAGGCTTCAAATGAAAAACGCATTGCTCGGCGGTCTGGTTCTGTCCGCGCTTCTCCCTACCGCACCCGCTTTCGCTCAGACGACATCGGTGGGCAAGTCTCGCGCGGAAGTGAAGGCGGAACTCGCGAGCGCGCGTCGTGCGGGCGATCTCGACGCCGTGAATTCGCTGAGCTACCCGCAGTTGCGTCCGTATCAGGAACGGCATGCACAACTGCGCGCCGACGCTCACGGCGGCAGCAACACGCGGTAACCAGCGGCAACTTGAAGGAATCAGAGGAAGCAGTCTGAACTGGTCCTCCTCCACCGTCGAACAGAAGGTGGTTACGCCCGGTGCCCCGCGCCGGGCGTTTTTTTGCATGCTCAGAGCATCAGAGTCAAACAAAGCGTCACCGTGACGAGCGAAGCCACGGTCGAGAAGAGAATCGCGCTCGACGTCACCCCGCCTTCGCGTCGATAAAACTCGGCGAGCATGAATGGGCCGGTGCCGGTCGGCAGGGCGCTCAGAATCACGGCGGTCTTCGCCCAGAGCGGCGGCAAGTTGAATACATGGAAGGCCAGCCACCATGTCAAAAGCGGCTGCGCGACGAGCTTGAGCGCCACGAGCGCGCTCGTCGTGCCGACGGCGCGCGCCTCGCCTTTCGCGCCGAGAAAAAGACCGAGCGCGACGAGCGCGCAAGGACTCGCCGCGCCGCCCAACAACTTGAGCAGCGCTTCTGCGCCTTCGGGCACCTGCGCGCCCGAACCGCTCAACAACGCGCCAGCGACCGGCGCGATCAACAACGGATTCTTCCCCAGCGACTTCGCCACATGCGCGAGCGTTGCGCCGATGTGCTTCTCTTTTTGCAGTCCGAGCTCGATCAGCACGATCGCCACCGAGAACAGCACGCAGACGGTGATGATCGTCGCGATCACGGCCGGCGCGAGACTCTCCTTGCCGAACGCGAGCAGGCAAAGCGGCAAGCCGACGAAACCGGTGTTCGGATACGCCGCGTTCAATCCGTCGATGCTCGCATCGGCGAGATGACGCGACTGCATCAGCCGCACGACGAGCGTCAGCAGAAAGATGACCGCTGAGCCGATGCCGAATGCGGCGATGAACGCAGGCTGATCGAGCATGCTCCACGGCGTCTTCGCCATGGTGTCGAAGAGCAGCGCGGGCAACGCCAGATAGACGACGAAGCGATTCAGTTCGGATGCGGCGCCCGGCCCGAGTTTGTTCAGCTTGCGGCAGGCGTAGCCCGCGAAGATGAGACCGAAGACCGGCAGGATGATCGTGACGAGAGGAGTAAGCAGCGAAGGCAGTGATACGAATGCTTGAGGCAAGGAAACCGTCGAAGACATGAGGCGGCTGCTTTGGGCGTATGAAGAGCGAGAGGATACCCCGGGACAAAAAGGTGAGAGGTTTCGGGAGTGTGGCGACGGTGAGCCGCTGTGTGAACGCGTGGCTCACTCTTGGCCGGATCATCCGGACCGCGAAGCATTTCCAGCAGCTCATTCACAGTATCAAGTGGACGATGCAAGTCATTGTTCTTTAACGCATTCGGCTTTTCTCTAGGTCGCAGCGGTCTGTATCCGGCGCACCGTGCGGCCGGTCTTCAAAAACCGGCGTAGCTTGCAGAGATATCGGCATGCTTTGCCAAAGGTGAGGTGATTCGGGAGCCGCGCCAATGCGTTATCGCTGGGTCGCGGCTATCGAATAAAACCCAATCAGGACAGCCACTTGCGCCTCGCGCCGATGTTCGCCCACGACACGATACGCGGCGGACGGTGAGGAAATTCGGGAGTCACATATGGACGGAACGAAGCTTGCTGCTCGTTCTGCCCTCGCACTTCTCACTCATCGGCGACATGAAAATCGGAAGACCCTGGGCATACGGCGCGGCGGCGCTGGCTTTGATCGGCGGCATCGTCACGCTCGCTGCGTGCGCATCGAACGGAGCGCGCAAGAGCGGCAACGACGATGTGCCCGAACCGTCGAAGGCCGTCGATCTCGACCGCTATCTCGGTCAGTGGCACGAGTTCGCGCGCTACGAGAACCGCTTCGAACGCAACTGCGAAGCCGTCACGGCGAATTACGCGCGTCGCGAGGACGGGCTCATATCCGTCGTCAACGCGTGCAGGCAAGGCGACGTGAACGGTCCGTACCGCTCGGCGGAGGGGCGCGCGAAGATCGTCCCGGGATCGAACGGGACGAAGTTGAAGGTGTCGTTCTTCGGCCCGTTCTATGTCGGCGACTACTGGATCCTCGATCACGCCGACGATTACACGTGGTCCATCGTCGGCGAGCCCACCGGGCGTTATCTCTGGATCCTGACGCGCGAGGCGAAGCCTTCGGCCGAGTTGCGCCGCACGCTCATCGAGCGCACGCGCGCGCTCGGGTACGACGTCACGATGCTGCGCGAGACGCAGCAAGGCTGAGCGGTCAACTTCCCTTGCAGGCGATGAGCAGCGCGTTCTGATTGTTCTCGGTCGACTGCCCGAGCACGTCATAACCGCTCGGGCAGAGCGCCTTCGCGTTGTCGGTGCAGTTGCTCCAGCCGCTGTAAGTGGGGCACTGAATCTGCTGTGTCGGGCGACCATCGGCGGAAAAAAGCGGCGGTGCGCTGCTGCATCCGGCAAGCGCCCACGCGCTGCCCGCAAGCATGACTGAAAGGCCGATTGCCCTGCCGATTCTCATCCCGCGCTTCATCCCGTACCCCTTTGATTCTGGTCGTTATTTTCGATTTCGGGAGTATGCCACGCGAAGCTTTCGCGCCGTTTGGCCGGTGCGCAAAAGCCCTTCAGACGGCGATGCCGAGCGCCGCGATCTTCTTGTACAGCGTCGCCCGCCCGATACCGATTTTCTCCGCCGCATCCGCGACGCGTCCGCCGCTTGCGCGCAAGGCATCGGAGAGAAAGCGCCGTTCGAAATCGGTCATCGCGTCCGCATAGGACAGGCTCGGCGGGCCGCCCGCTTCCTGCGCCGCCGGTTCCGCCTGGGCCGCGATCGCAACGCGCCCCGCGTCGATGAACGCGCTCAACGCGCGGGCGTCGATGTGCTCGGTTTCCGAAAGCATCAGCGCGCGCTCGAGCGTGTTGCGCAACTCACGGACATTGCCCGGCCAGGAATACGCCTCGAGAAGTTGCAGCCCGTCCTTATGCAGCACGAAATGGCCGACATGCCCTGGTCGCGTGTCGGCGGACAGATCTTCGAGAATCGCGTAGGCAAGCGCCTCGATATCGCCGAGCCGGTCGCGCAACGGCGGCGCGTGAATCGTGAGCACGTTCAGGCGATAGAACAGGTCCGCGCGAAAGCGGCCCGCCGCGACGAGCGCGGGCAGATCGGCGGACGTCGCCGCGATGATGCGCACATCCGCGCGCACGATGCGATTCGAGCCGAGCGGCTCGAACTCCTTGTCCTGCAGCACGCGCAGGAGCTTGCCCTGCAACGGCAGCGGCATGTCGCCGATTTCGTCGAGAAAGAGCGTGCCGCCGTCGGCCAGCTCGAACTTGCCGACGCGGCCCTTTCGCTCGGCGCCGGTGTATGCGCCCGCCGCCGCGCCGAAAAATTCGACTTCGAGCAGCGTGTCGGGAATGGCCGCGACATTGACCGTTACAAGCGGCTTGCCGGCGCGCGTCGATGCGCCGTGGATCGAATGCGCGAGCAGTTCCTTGCCGGTGCCGGTCTCGCCGAGCAGGAGCACCGGCGAATCGACGAGCGCCGCCCGCCGCGCCTGGCGCTTCACTTCGAGACTGGCCGGACTCGTGCCGACGAAGCTCGAAAACGTGTATTTCGCGCGTCGCGCCTGCGCGAGCGACTGACGCGTCGCGATGAGTTCCTGCTGCACGCGCGAGTAATGCGCGAAAAGCGGCGTGAGCGCCTTCATCTCGTCGAACAGCGCAAAACCGATCGCGCCGATGATCGCGCCGGACTCGTCCCTGAGCGGCAGGCGCGTGACCACGAGCGGCTCGCGATCGGTTTCCAGCACGTCGAGCAGAATCGGCTTGCCTGTAGCGACGACTTCGCGCATCAGGCTGTTTGGAATCACCGCTTCGCAGTCGAGGCCGATCGCGTCGAGCGGATCGTCGAATCCGAAACGCGCCGCATAGCGCTTGTTGATCCACACGACGCGCGCATCGGCATCGACGATGAAAGTGCCCTCGCTCAGATTCTCGAAGGTTTTGAAAAGCGACTCCATCGCGCGACGCATGACGTCGCTATAGTCGAGGGGCACGTTGATCCAGTCGTTGCGCATGGCGCCCAGGTCTCCAATTCTCTAAACCGAGACAAATATCTCCATTCGGAGACGCGCCGGCAATCCGCATCTGTACTAGTCTTGACGAGTTGCATGGCTGCGCGATGCCTTTGCAATGTCTCGATCCGGAGACATCGGACTGAAACGTTGCGATGGCATGCTGGCCCGATGCCCGTCAGCGTTGCGTTTCGGCTTCTTGGCACGGAACCTGCATTGTGCCCGCGCGGTGCGTTATCGACGCGCCGGTGGCGCTTCCAGAAGACGCGCACAACGTTTCAAAGAACAACCACTCACGGAGACTCAATGTCGTTCCTCATCGTGCTCGCCGCCCTGGCGTTCCTGATGCTTGCCGCCTATCGCGGCTACAGCGTCATTCTTTTCGCCCCGATCGCGGCGCTCGCCGCCGTGCTCCTCACCGATCCCGCCGCCGTCGCGCCCGTGTTCTCCGGCATCTTCATGGAGAAGATGGTCGGCTTCGTGAAGCTGTACTTTCCGGTGTTCCTGCTCGGCGCGGTGTTCGGGAAAGTCATCGAGCTGTCGGGCTTCTCGGAGTCGATCGTCGCTGCCGCCATTCGCTATATCGGCAAGTCGCGCGTCAATGCGGTGATCGTCGCGGTGTGCGCTCTGCTCACCTATGGCGGCGTGTCGCTGTTCGTCGTCGTGTTCGCGGTGTATCCGTTCGCGGCGGAGATGTACCGGCAGAGCAATATCCCGAAGCGCCTGATGCCGGGCGCGATTGCGCTGGGCGCGTTCTCGTTCACGATGGATTCGCTGCCGGGCACGCCGCAAATCCAGAACATCATCCCGACGACGTTCTTCAAGACGACCGGCTGGGCCGCGCCGTGGCTCGGCGTGATCGGCTCGGTGTTCATCATCGTGGTCGGCCTGACGTTCCTCGAATGGCGCCGCCGCTCGGCGATGGCCAAGGGTGAAGGCTACGGCACCTCGCTCGTGAACGAGCCGGAGCGCGTGGAATCGACGTCGCTGCCGAATCCGGTGCTCGCGATTGCGCCGCTGATTCTCGTCGGCGTGGCGAACTTCGCGCTGACGAAGTGGATTCCGACGTGGTACGGCGCGAGTTACACGGTGCCGCCGGAGGTGCTGCCGGGCGTGCATGCGCCGGTGACCACGGCTGTGAAGACCGTCGTGGCGATCTGGGCGGTCGAGGGTGCGTTGTTGCTGGGTATCGTGCTCGTCTTGCTGACGGCGTTCCCGCGTGTGAAGGAGCGGTTCGCGGTCGGCACACGTGCGGCTGTCGCGGGCGCGTTGCTCGCGGCGATGAACACGGCTTCCGAGTATGGCTTCGGCGGTGTGATCGCGGCTTTGCCGGGCTTTATCGTGGTCAGCGATGCGCTGAAGAGCATTCCGAATCCGCTCGTCAATGCGGCTATTTCCGTGAGTGCGCTCGCGGGGATCACCGGTTCGGCGTCGGGCGGCATGAGTATCGCGCTCGCCGCGATGTCCGATACGTTTATCGCTGGGGCGCAGGCGGCGCATATTCCGCTCGAAGTGCTGCATCGGGTGGTGGCGATGGCCTCCGGCGGTATGGATACGCTGCCGCACAACGGCGCGGTCATTACGCTGCTCGCGGTGACCGGGCTTACGCATCGGGAGTCGTATCGCGATATTTTCGCGGTGACGGTTATCAAGACGCTCGCTGTGTTCTTTGTTATCGCGGTGTATTACCTGACGGGGATCGTTTGATCCGTCTTGCTTGAGGCGGTGCCGGTGGGCCTTCTTTTCGCGCGGAATCCTGATTTCGTGTCGGTCTACTGGCACTGCCCCACGCGGGGGCAACGCTAATAAACCAAAAAGAAAACGGGATCCGGCGAAAACAAAAGCGAAAGCCAAAGCAAAAACAAACCGAAAGCCAGCGCCAACCCCAATTCCGCCAATGGCGACAGCACGCCAAACTCTACGCAAGCCCCAGAAGCAGGACAAAAAAGCGCCGGCCATTCAAAGGCCATAAAAAACCCAAGCCAAAGGAACGCACCGCATATGATCCAAACCGCATCGAACAAATCGCTCGCCGGCAAAACGGCCCTCGTCACCGGTTCGACGAGCGGCATCGGCCTCGCCATCGCCACGGCGCTCGCGCAAGCCGGTGCGAATCTCGTGCTAAACGGCTTCGGCGATATCGAAGGCACCCTGAAGCAAATCGAAGCGACCGGCGCGAAGGCCGTCCACCACGCAGCCGACATGACGAAGCCCGAAGAAATCGAGTCGATGATCGCCTTCGCGAACGAAACATTCGGCGCCGTCGACGTCCTCGTGAACAATGCCGGCATCCAGCACGTCGCGACCATCGACGAATTCCCGGTCGACCGCTGGGACGCCATCATCGCGATCAATCTGAGCTCGGCGTTCCACACGATGCGCGTCGCGCTGCCGCAGATGCGCGCCCGCAACTGGGGCCGCGTGATCAACATCGCGTCGGTGCATGGGCTCGTCGGCTCGGCGGGCAAGTCGGCTTATGTCGCCGCCAAGCATGGCATTCTCGGGCTGACGAAAGTCGCCGCGCTCGAAAACGCCCGCACCGGCGTGACCGTCAACGCGATCTGCCCGGGCTTCGTGCTCACGCCGCTCGTGCAGAAGCAAATCGACGATCTCGCCGCGCGCGACTCGCTCACGCCCGATGCCGCCCGCGCAAAGCTGCTCGGCGACAAACAGCCGTCCGCGCAGTTCGTGACCGCGCAGCAGATCGGCGACATGGCGGTGTTTCTCTGCTCCGATGCCGCAAGCGAGATGCGCGGCTCGGCGCTGCAGATCGATGGAGGATGGAGCGCGCAGTGAGCGACGCGCGTCTATCGGCGACATTCCGCCACACTTGAGTGTTTCACTCGGAATCCCCTAAAGATCGTGGGGGTTCTGGCCGTTATGTCCTTGTAATCAGGCGTGCGCCGCCTTCCCGAAGGCGGCGCGCGAATCGGAAGAAGCAAGGACATCATGCGCAACAACCAGCCCGTCACCCAGCAAGCGTTCGAATTCCCCGCCTCGGAGATGCTCGTCTCCGCCACCGATCTCTCCGGCAACATCCAGTACTGCAATCCGGCGTTCGTGTCAGTGTCAGGCTTCTCGCGCGAGGAGCTGATCGGCGAGCCGCACAACATCATTCGTCACCCCGACATGCCGCGCGAAGCTTTCGCCGATCTCTGGGCGACGGTCCGCGCCGGCCGCTCGTGGACCGCGCTCGTCAAGAACCGGCGCAAGAACGGCGATCATTATTGGGTACGCGCGAACGTGACGCCGGTGATGGAGCACGGCAAGGTCGTCGGTTATCTCTCCGTGCGCGTGAAGCCGACGCTGGACGAAGTGCGCGAGGCAACGGCGCTCTATGCGCAGATCAAGACCGGCAACGCGTCGCACAAGCTCGTGCGCGGCGCGCTCGTGAAACACGGCATCGCCGGCAAGCTCGCCGCGATCGCGAACATGCCGGTCAGCGCGCGTCTGGGTACGGCTTTCGCGGCAGTGCCCGTCAGCATGTCGATCGCCGCACTGGCCGGCTGGCGCGGCGCGCCGCCGTTGCCGTTCTGGATCGCGCTCGCCGTCGGCGCGGCGGCGAGCTTCGCGGGCTGGCTCGCGCTGTCGCGTCAGGTGGATGCACCCGTGCGGACGATGTCCGGTTTCGCCGCGCGCATGGCGGCGGGCGATCTGACCGTCGACATGCCCGACGCGCGCCACGACGATCTGGGCGATGTGCAGCGCGCGCTCGGCCAGCTGAAGGCGAATCTCGCGGCGATCGTCTTCGACGTGCGCGGGCAGATCGGCGGCATGCTCGAAGCCGCCACCGAGATTTCGAGCGGCAACACGGACCTGTCGCGCCGCACGGAAATGCAGGCGGCGTCGCTCGAACAGACCGCCGCGACGATGGATCAGCTGACCACCACCGTTCAAGGCAACGCCGACGCCACCGTGCGCGCCCTCGAACTCGTCAGGGAAGCGCAGGCCGCGGCGGATGACGGCGGGCGCATCGCGAGCCAGGTCGAGCAGACGATGGCGGGCATCACGGCGGCGTCGCGGCGCATCGCGGACATCACCGATGTCATCGACGGCATCGCGTTCCAGACCAACATCCTCGCGCTGAACGCGGCCGTCGAGGCGGCGCGCGCGGGCGAAGCGGGCCGCTCGTTCGCGGTCGTCGCGACCGAAGTGCGCAATCTGGCGCAGCGCTGCGCGGCATCGGCGAAGGAAATCGAAGGCGTGGTGGCGACGAGCGTCGCGCAAATCGCGGAAGGCACGAGCCTCGTCACGCGCACGACGAGCCAGATGCGCGCCATCGACGAAGCGGTGAACCGCGTGTCGACGATCATCATGGAAGTGGCGAAGGCGAGCAGCGAGCAGGCCGAGGGCATCGCGCAGGTGAATCAGGCGGTCGCGCATCTCGACGACTCGACCCAGCAGAACGCCGCGCTCGTCGAGCAGGCGGCGGCTACCGCGCAGCGCCTCGCGCAACGCGCCGTGGTGCTCGACGAAGCCGTGCGGCTCTTCACGGTCGCGAAAGCTTGAGATCGGGCAGCGTCGAAGAGCGCATCGCTTGGTACTATCGGGACATTGCCAACGAGGAGTGTGTCCGATGACCGCTGAGAACAATCGCGCGGAAGAAGCGCGAGCGATGGAACGTATCGTCAACGCGACGCGTCAGGTTCAGTCCGCCTTCCTGGCGCTGCAAACGCAGTTTCCGCCCGAAGGCGACGGCCGGCCGTCGCAGATGGCGCTGCAGACGTTCGATGCCGCGCTTCAGGAACTCGAAGACGCGCAAGCCGCCTTCGATACCATGCTCAACGATCTGTTCGACGGGAACCGGTAAGCGCGTCACGCGTCACGCGTTCCGCAATTCAGGCACGTCCTCGCCCGGCCCGCTCAAAGCGGCTTCGCCGCCCGTGTCGCCGAGACCGGCCCACGGCACGCCGTCGCTCGACTGGCGGCGCGCGGCTGCCACGCATGCCTCGACCAGTTCCCGGAACGACACCGCCGCCGAGCTCGTGCGCACAAGCACTTCACCTTGCAACGGGCTTTCGGGGAACACCAGCCCGACAATCAGCTCGGCCGATGGCGCACGCTGATGCAGGCGCCGCAGCAGATTGCGCAAATATGGCGGCGACTCGGCTGCATCGAACGACACCACGCAGATGATCGACACGCCCGCGAGATCGACTTCACCGAAACGTCCGCGCGAGAAGCGCTCGTAGCCCGCGAGATCCGCGTACAGGCCGTGCTTGCGAAAGAGCTGCACGGCGATGGTCGCCGCGAGATCGTCCAGCTCGCTTCTCCCCGCGATGCACAGCACCGACGCCGTGTGGCCTTCTTTCTCGGCATCGAAGCGCGCGGGCGGGGTTTCGTGCGCCAGGCCTTGCGCATTGTCGACAGAATCGAAGCTCGCGGGCAGCTCTTCCTTGCGCTCGACGGTCACGGCGGTATCTTCTGCGTCCTCCAGTCCTTCGATGATGTCGAGCGCGGATTCGTTGATGCGCCGCAGCTGATCCGCGGTCACGACACCGCGCAGCACGTCGTTGTGGGCGTAGCGCAGGCCTTCCAGCGCGACCTCGTCGTAATACGCGATCAGCGAGCGCTCCTTGAGCAGCGTCTCGGCCTGCACGAGCGCCTCGTCGGGATCGTTCGCGAGCAGGCGCTGATAGAAGTTCTCGGCGGGCGTGAGCGCGGGGCGGTCGCCGAAGAGCACATCGAGAAATTCGAGCCGATCGACGTGGCGGCCGAGAATCACGAGGCACAGAGTAAGCGGCGTCGAGAGCACGAGGCCGATCGGCCCCCAGATCCAGCTCCAGAAGATCGCCGCGACGATCACCGCGAACGGCGACAATCCCGTGCTGTGCCCGTACAGCAGCGGCTCGACGACCTGACCCGCGAGAATATCCGTCACGCCGAACAGGACGATGGTCCACACGAGCATCGCCCAGCCGGGGCCGACCGCCGCCGCGAACACGACCGCGACGATCGCCGCGATCCACGTCCCGACGTAAGGCACGAAGCGCAGGAGTGCGGTCATCACGCCGAACAGCAGCGCGCCCGGCACGCCGATGATCGCAAGCCCGATCGCGATGACGATCCCCACGCTCGCGTTGATGCCGAGCTGCGCGAGGAAGTAGCGCGACAGACGCCGGGCGGCCTCGTCCATCGCCGTGGTCGCGCGATGCAGGTCGCGCGAGCCGAAAAGCCGTATCAGCCGGTCGCGCAGATCCTCACGCTGCAACAGGATGAACACCGCGACGACGAGCACGATGCCCGTGGTTTCCAGAGGACTGATGATCGGCGACAGAAAGCGCTGCGCCAGCTCCAGCGGCGTCGGCGTGGGCTCGTGAACTTCGACGGGCATCGGCTGATCGATCGGCGACGCGGCCGGGTTGTCCTCGTTCTTCGGCTCCTGCTCGCGCGCGGGCGAAATGCGCTTCAACGCACGGGATGCGCGGCCGAGAAACTCGTCGGCGCGGCCGACGGTCATGCGCTGCACGTTTTCGATCTTGCGCTCGACCGCGACCTGATACTTCGGCAGATCGCTCGCGAGCTGCGCGACCTGCGCGCCGATCAAGGCGCCGACCGCAGTCAGCACGGACAGCGCGATCACCACCGCGACGATCACCGACGGCACCTGACCGAAGCGCAGCCGCCGCAGGAAGTCGACGAACGGCGCGAGCAAAAAGCTCAATAGGATCGCGAGGATGATCGGGATCATCACCGCGCGGCCGAAATACAGCGCGCAAATGATGACGACGCCCGTCACGAGTGACGCCAGCGCACGCACGCCGGGCGCTTCGGGCGGCAGGATCTTCGCGGGTGGCCGGCGCGGCCCGGGTGCTTGCGGCATGGGGAATGGCTCGCTTTCTGTATTTAAGTCGGGCGGCGCACGGCGTGTTGCTGGCGCGCCGGCTTGTGCGCGGGAGCAGCGACGGTCAAGCAAGGCGCGTGCCGTGCGCGTCGCGCCCGTCGCCATTGAGGTGAGTCTATTCGGGAGCCGAATTCCCCTGCAATCGGTTCAACGGTGAGGAGATACGGGAGCAGCGCGGGCCGCGCCGTGCTCTATCGCCATGATCGGAACAATCAGTTGGATGCGCAAACGTCGCGCGTGCGACATTGACGTTTCGCCGCGGTTCATCGGCGAAAGCCGCGGCTCATTGAAAAGGACATCATGGCAGTCGATTCACCCTGCATCGGCATCTGCAAGTTCGATGAAAAGACCGACCTGTGCATCGGTTGTCTGCGCACGAAGAACGAATGCAAGCAATGGAAGAAGATGAAGGACAAGCATCGAGCGCGCATCATCGATGAACGGCCCAAGCGCAAAGCAAAGCTCAAAAAACACAAGAAGTAGGCGTTGTGAGAGAACAAACGCTGGACTGGTCGGCGAAAGGGTGATGGCGTCTTTCGTCCCGCTCGCGGACTACACTGAACGGGACTTTTGCAGGGAGTCAGCCATGAAAGTGACTTGTGCCGCGTTTGTTTTCACATCGGCCTTTGCCGCCACATCGGCTTTCGCGCAGTTGCATCCGAGCGTCGAAACCGACATGTACGCGCCGCTCGGCAGTCAATATCCGACGCACGGCAACGCGCAGGCGGGCGAACTCAATCTCAATCCGAGCGATCCGCGCGCGCAGCTCGTCAACGGTCTTCCGAACAACGCCAACAGCGGCGGCTACGGCTCGCCGCTCGCGGGCAACAAGGCGAACGTGCCGCGCGGCGAGTGAGCGCTGCGTGAGCGGACGCACGACGCGCGCGCTCACCGTTCTCGATACGAGAATAGTGATTTGAAATCCGCCGCTATTCTCCTTCTCACGGCAAGAACCGATACTTGATTCGCAGGACGGGACTTCTCCCGGCCATCAACCGAATCAGGGAAATCTGCCGTGAAGATCTATCACCATCCGCTGTCCGGTCATGCGCACCGCGCACGTCTCTTCCTGAACCTGCTCGGAGTCGACCACGAAGCAGAATTCGTCGATCTCGCGGCCGCCGCGCACAAGACGCCCGACTATCTGAAGCTGAACCGCTTCGGCCAGATTCCCGTGCTCGTCGACGGCGATATCGTCATTGCCGACTCGAACGCGATCCTCGTCTATCTCGCGATGAAAGCCGGCGACACGAAATGGCTGCCCGACACGCCCGCCGAAGCCGCCGCCGTGCAGCGCTGGCTGTCGGTCGCGGCCGGTCAGATCGCGTTCGGACCCGCCGCCGCGCGTCTCATCACCGTGTTCGGCGCGAAATTCGATGCGCAGGAAGTCATCGCCCGCGCGCACAACGTGCTCAAGGTGATCGATTCGGAACTGGCGCAGCGCGACTGGATCGCGGATATCGGCGCGACGCACCCGAGCATCGCGGATGTCGCGCTCTACAGCTACATCTCGAGCGCGCCCGAAGGCAATGTCGATATCTCCGGCTACGCGAATGTGAATGCGTGGCTCGCGCGCGTCGAGGCGTTGCCCGGCTTCGTTCCCTTCCAGAAGACAGCCGCGGGTCTCGCGGCGTAAAGTGAGCGCGGCGGCTTCGCGTCTTGCATTGCGCTCTGCCGCCGCGCCCGAATCGAAGAGGCATCCGATCATGTCCGCTTCAGCGCTCTCCGCTGTTCCATCTGCCGCCACGCCTTCGCCGTGGCATCCGGGCGAAATCGCCATTCAGAAAGCCTTCGGCGTCGATGAGCGCATGGACGGCGTCGGGCGGCGCGTCGTGCGCGATCACATGCCGGAGCAGCATCGCCAGTTCTTCGCGCAGTTGCCGTTCGTCGTGGCGGGCGCGGTCGACGAGCGCGGCGATCCGTGGGCAACGCTGCTCGCGGGGCCGCCCGGCTTCATGCGCGCGCCCGATGCGAAAACCTTGTCGATGAGCCGCGCGCGCGATCCGCTCGATCCCGCCGATGCCGGCATGAACGATGGCGCGTCGATCGGCCTGCTCGGCATCGAGTTGCACACGCGCCGCCGCAACCGCATGAACGGCGCGATCCGTCGCGACGGCGCGAACGTCGGGTTCGATGTGGCCGTCGAGCACAGCTTCGGCAATTGCCCGCAGTACATCCAGTTGCGCGATTTCGAGTTCGTGCGCGATCCGGCCGTGCCCTCGCCCGTGCAGCCCGTCATGTCCGACGCGCTTTCGCCGCGCGCCAAAGCGATGATCGCGGGCGCGGACACGTTCTTCGTCGCGTCGTATTTCGATCGCGAAGACGGGCATCGGCAGGTGGACGTGTCGCATCGCGGCGGCAAGCCGGGATTCGTGCGCCTGACCGACGACGGCTCGCTCACCATTCCGGATTTCGCGGGCAATCTCTTCTTCAACACGCTCGGCAACATTCTCGTGAACGGCCGCGCGGGACTCGTCTTCGCCGACTTCGAGACCGGCGACGTCTTGCAGCTCGCGGGCGACGCCGAAGTACTGCTCGATTCCCACGAAACCGCCGCGTTCCAGGGCGCGGAGCGGCTGTGGCGCTTCACGCCGCGCCGCATCGTGTATCGTGCGGGCGCGCTGCCGTTGCGGTGGAAGGCGCGCAGCGAGGGCGCGTCGCCCAATTCGTTGATGACGGGCGACTGGGAGCAGGCGGCCGAGCGCCTGAAGGCGGCCGCGCTCGCGAATGCGTGGCGAACCTTCCGCGTGAGCAAGATCGTCGATGAAAGCAACGCGATCCGCTCCTTCCATCTCGAACCGGCCGATGGCGCGGGCATCGTTCCTCACCAGGCCGGCCAGCATCTGCCGATTCGCGTTACGCCGCCGGGCGAGGCGAAACCGCTGATCCGCACGTACACGCTTTCGGTCGCGCCATCGGACGGCCGGTATCGCATCAGCGTGAAGCGCGAGGGACGCGTATCCGGGCATCTGCACGACACGCTTAAAGTCGGCGACGTGATCGAAGCGCGCTCGCCCGCCGGCGACTTCACGATCGACCCGTTCGAGCATCGTCCGGCCGTGCTGATGGCGGCGGGCGTCGGCATCACGCCGATGCTCGCGATGCTCCGGCACGTGGTGTATGAAGGGCTGAGAAAGCGGCGCGTTCGTCCGGTGTGGATGATCGTATCGGCGCATTCGCTCGCGAGCCGCGCGTTCGCCCAGGAAATCGAAGCGCTCGCGCAAGCAGCGGGCGGTGCGGTGAACGTGATCCGCGTGCTGAGCGACACGAACGGCGCAGAGCTCGGGCGCGACTACGATGCATCGGGGCGCATCGACATCGACCTGCTGACGAGCCGCATGCCCTTCAACGACTACGACTTCTATCTGTGCGGCCCCGGCGCGTTCATGCAGTCGATCTACGACAGGCTGCGCGCGCTCAATGTCTCCGACGGGCGCATTCATGCGGAGGCGTTCGGTCCTTCGGCGCTCAAGCGCACGGCGGATCGCGGCGCCGACGTGAAGCCGATGCGCCCCGCCGCGACCGAGCCGGTGAAAGTCAGTTTCTCGAAGTCGGCCAAAGACGCGCAATGGAAACCCGGTGCGGGCACCTTGCTCGAACTCGCGGAAGCGAACGGCCTTTCGCCGGAATTCAACTGCCGGGGTGGAACGTGCGGCACATGCAGAACGCGCATCGTGCAGGGCGCGGTGTCGTATGAAAGCGAGCCGGCTTTCCGCGTCGCCGACGACGAAGCGCTGATCTGCTGCGCAATGCCCGCCGCGGACGACGGCGGCAAGCTGGAACTCGACCTTTGACCAGGACGTCAAGCGGTCGTGGATTGTGCCCCGCGCACATATCCCCGAGAATGCACGGCATCTTCATGCTCGCGTGCCTCGTGTTTTCTCATGGACCGTTTA
The DNA here is from genome assembly GCF_023631085.1 of Caballeronia sp. INML1. Lineage (NCBI taxonomy): Bacteria > Pseudomonadati > Pseudomonadota > Betaproteobacteria > Burkholderiales > Burkholderiaceae > Caballeronia > Caballeronia sp. INML1. Next base: position 87,222 of record NZ_JALQDT010000055.1, read on the forward strand.
CAGGCAATGACGACCTTCGTCACGGTGGTCGAGACCGGCGGCTTCGCATCGGCGGCGCGCAAGCTCGATGTCTCGCCGTCGGTCGTGAGCCGTGTCGTGACCGAGCTCGAAGAGCGTCTCGGCGTGCGCCTGCTCACGCGCACGACGCGCGTCGTGCGTCTCACCGATGCCGGCAGCGGCTATTTCGAGGATTGCCGGCGCATCCTCGGCGAGATCGATATCGCCGAGCTCTCCGCGACGGGCACGCATTCGTCGCCGCGCGGCCTGCTCTCGATCACCGCGCCGGTGATGTTCGGCCGGCTGCACGTCACACCGATCGTGCTCGACTATCTGCGCCGTTATCCCGAAGCCGATGCGAGCTGCTGGTTCGTCGATCGTGTGGTCAATCTCGTCGACGAGGGCATCGACGTGGCGGTGCGCATCGCGCAATTGCCGGATTCATCGTTGCAGGCGATCAACGTGGGGCGCGTGCGGCGCGTGCTGTGCGCATCGCCCGCCTATCTCGAGAAGCACGGCACGCCGCGTCATCCGGACGATCTCGCTGAACATGTGATCATCGCGTCGACGGGCTCGTCGTCGCCGCCGGAATGGCGCCTGCACGACGGCGAGCGGCAGTTTCTCGTGCGCGCACATCCGCGCTTCACGACGACGACCAATGATTCCGCGATCGCCGCCGCGCTCGCGGATTTCGGCATGGCGCGGCTCCTGTCGTATCAGGTCGCACGGCATGTCGCCGACGCGCGTCTCGCGATCGTGCTGCCGGAATTCGAGCCGCCGCCCTTGCCGATCCATCTCGTGCATCGCGAAGGACGTCATGTCACGCAGAAGGTGCGTGCGTTCCTCGACCTCGCCGTGACGACGCTGCGCGCGGACGTTTCGTTGCGCTAACCCGCGCTAAACATTACGCACTGTCGGTGACATTTCGTCCACCGGCCGGCGAATCGAACGCCCGTTAGCACGACTGCCGTGCAAAGTGCCGGCAAAACATGCAACATAGCTGTCTCGAACGATCGCACCGATCGGCGCGCTTTCGGCTTTCCTGAACCTTTACCGGCTCACGCACCATGACGAATCCAACTTCTCCCTCAAACGAACGCCCGCTCGACATGATCATCTTCGGCGGCGGCGGAGACCTCGCGGCGCGCAAGCTGCTGCCGGCGCTCTACATGGCGCACATGCACTGCAACCTGCCCGCCGACACGCGCATTCTCGCGATTGGCCGCAAGGACTGGACGCGCGAGGACTACCTCAAGAATTTCATGGAAGAACAGGCGCGTCCGTTCATCGACGCCAAAGCCTTCGATGCGCAGTCGTGGGACAAATTCCTCGCGCTCTTCGACTACGTGCGCGTCGACATCGAGAATCCCGGCGATTTCGAGCGTCTCGCGCAAGCGGTGCGCCCCGGCTCGCAGCGCGTGCTTTACCTGTCTACGTCGCCTGAACTGTTCGTGACCATCTGCGAAAACCTCGACAACGCCGGCATTCTCGACGATCACGCGCGCGTCGTGCTGGAAAAGCCGCTCGGCCACGATCTCGCCTCCGCGCGCGCGATCAACGATGCCGTCGGCAAGCACTTCAAGGAAGAGCAGATTTATCGCATCGACCATTATCTCGGCAAGGAAACCGTGCAGAACCTGATGGTGCTGCGCTTCGGCAATGCGATCTTCGGGCCGCTGTGGCAGGCGCCGTATATCAAGAGCGTGCAGATCACGGTGTCGGAGACAGTCGGCGTGGGCAGCCGCGCGGGCTTCTACGATCACACCGGCGCGTTGCGCGACATGGTGCAGAACCACTTGCTGCAACTGCTGTGCATCGTCGCGATGGAACCGCCCGTGTCGCTCGATCCGGACGCCGTGCGCGACGAAAAGCTGAAGGTGCTGAAATCGCTGCGGCCGATGACCGTCGCCGATATCGCCCGCGACACGGTGCGCGGCCAGTACACGGCGGGCGCGGTCGGCGGCGAGGCGGTGAAGGGCTATCTCGAAGAACAGAACGTGCCGCCCGACAGCCGCGCGGAGACGTTCGTCGCATTGCGCGCGCATATCAACAACTGGCGCTGGGCGAATGTGCCGTTCTTCCTGCGCACCGGCAAGCGCATGCAGAATCGCCGCTCGGAGATCGTCATCGATTTCGCGGATCTGCCGTTCTCGATCATTCCGGACGGTCCGCGTCACTACGGCAACCGGCTGACGATCACACTGCAGCCCGAAGAGTCGATCCAGTTGCAGATGCTGGCTAAGGAACCGGGAAGCGGCATGCATATGCAGCCGGTCACGCTCAATCTCGATCTGCAACAGGCCATGACGCAACGGCGCGCGGAGGCTTACGAGCGCTTGCTGATCGACGTGATTCGCGGCAGGCTCACGCACTTCATGCGACGCGATGAACTGGAAGCCGCGTGGACGTGGGTCGAGCCAATTCTCAACGGCTGGAAGGAACTGGGCGACCGGCCGCGCGGATACACGGCGGGGACGTTCGGACCGGCGGCGTCGAGCGCGTTGATGGCGCGGGAAAATCAGGCCTGGGCGGAAGAGGCTTAAGTCATCGCGCGATGCGGCTGGCTGGAGTCACCGCATCGCGACGCGCGACGTTCGTCTCGCGGCCCACGCGGCGCCCAGCGCCATCACCGCCGACAACACCACGATCCCGCCCAGAATCCCCACGAGCCTCATCAGCGCCGGCATCGGGTCGGACGACCAGTGGTGGTCCTGCACGAACACCATGATGAACGCGATGCTGAACTGCCGCCCGACATAGCTCGCGCCTTGCGTGCCGGTCTGCACGTGACAGCCCATCCACACGCCCGCGCACAGCGCGACCATGCAGGCGAGCGCGTTATCGCCCACTAACGGCAGCAGCGCGAGACTCACCGCGCCCGCCAGCAGACAGCCGATGAAGCGCTGGATCATGCGCTCGGCGACCGGCTTGCGCGTCGGCTTGCCGAGCGCCGATGCGGGCAGGATCAGCACGGCGACCGCCGTCACCATCGCCTGCGCGAAGCCGCTCAGATTCCATGTGTACGCGAGCGATGCCAGGATCGTCACCGACCACGCGCCCTGCCATGCGAGGCGCTTGCGCATCGCGAGCGCGATCTGCTCGGCGCGGGCGACGTGCGTCGCGTCGAGCGCCTGCACGGCCCGCGCGGCATCGGACGGAATCACGGTGACGGCTTGCGCGTTGACGCCATCGATGCGATCCACCGTGGATGCCGCCTGCGCGCGCGGCACCGGCGGCGCGCCCCGCGACTTGCGATAGTGCTGCACGCCCGCATGAAAAAGCGCCGACACGGCCACGCACGCCATCGTCCCGACGACGACTTCCGCGACCCGCAGCAACGCGAACGACGCCGTCGCCGCGGCAGAGACGAGCCGATGCGCCTCGAACGTCACCATCAACGACGTCACCGCGCCCAGCACCCACGCGTAGCCCGCATCCGACACGAGCGCGCGATACACCGACACGCCCACGATCACGCCGAGCAGCGGCACGAAGAGCCACGGCACATCGCCGACCATGACGCCCGCCACCGCGCCGATGATCGCGCCCGCGACCGTGCCGACCACCCGCTGCACGCCGCGCTGCGCGCACGCGGAAAACTTCGACTGCATCACCGCGAAGCCGCTGATCGCCGCCCACCAGATGTTGCTCAGGTGGAACGCATACGCGAGCGCCACAGCGAGCCCGACGGACAGCATCGCCTGCGTCGCGAAAAGCGCGCGGGCGGGCGTCGGTCTGATCGCGACGAGTTCGCGCCCGAGCGCGGCAAATGCGTCGCGGATGATGTGCACATACGCGACCACGGCTTCGGCGCTTTCGGGCGGAATCGGGCGGGCGCGTCGGGAAGAATCGTCGGTCGGCATTGTTCTGGCGATAGGGGCGTCTGGTTTGAGCGTAGCCGCCGATCGTCCGGATGCAAAGCCGAACCGCGCGCGATGCGGCAAATCCGCTACACGCGCTGCGCGAGCGCGAACGACACGATGAGGTTGTCAGAACGCATGCACGGTCGTCACGACCCGGAACCGCGCGCCGCGCTTTTCCTGCTCGACGGCGATGAGAACGGGCGCCGGCAGACGCGTCAGCCACACGAACGCCCACTCGGCCGAAAGCAGCGTTGCGCGTGCGAGCCGGTTCGTGCATCACACCCGCGAAGTCAGCAGGCGAATGCCCGCCGCGCCGAACACGAGCGCGAGGCACGCATCGAGGCCGCGCTGGATGCGCATGTAGATGCGCCGCGCGGACGGCATCGAGAAGAGCGCGGCATAGCCGCCGAACACGCACGCGCCGATGCACAGACATCCCGCGACGACCACGAGCATATGCCCCGGCCCTTCCCCCGCCGACGAGCCGAGCGCCGCCACCGACATCCACACGAGAATCGCCTTCGGATTGGTGAGATGCAAGAGCGCGCCGCGCGCATAGAGCCTGCGGCCGCTTTGCCCCTGCGCATCCGCCGACGAGCGCCGCAGCGGAGGCTTCAACGCCGCGCGCCCCGATTTGAACGCGAGCCACAGCAGATATAACCCGCCGCAGATTTTGACGCCGATGAGAAACCCCGAATACGCGGTCAGCGCGGCGGAAAGGCCGAGCGCCGCGAGCATCGCCCAGAAGAACGAGCCGGACATCACACCCGCCGCGAATGCGAATGCCGCGCGCCGGCCCGATGTGCTGGCTATGGACATGATCGCGAGATTGCTCGGCCCGGGGCTCGCCGTGCCGACGAAATAAGCCGAGTAAGCGATGAGCAGATTCGCGCTGAGCAAGGCGTGGCCGTTCATGGCGGTCGTGTCTCCGTTTGAATTGCCGCCATTGTGAGCGGAGAAAGCCGCGCACGTCCATGAACGCCTGGCGCTCGCGCGGGCAGGCCAATTCATTGCGCATGGACGCGGCGGTGCTATCTTTGAGTGCGCGCAGGCAGCCGCGTGTCTCCATCCGATGCACCCTCACACAAGGACACATCATGGCGAAAGTACTGGTTCTCTACTATTCGATGTACGGCCACGTCGAAACGATGGCGCAGGCGATAGCCGAAGGCGCGCGTGGCGTCGCGGGCGCGGAAGTCACGGTCAAACGCGTGCCCGAAACGATCCCCGCCGACCAGGCCGCGAAGATCGGCGTGAAGCTCGATCAGCAGGCGAGCGTCGCCACCGTCGACGAACTCGCGGATTACGACGCGATCATCTTCGGCACGCCGACGCGCTTCGGCAACATGGCGGGCCAGATGCGCACCTTCCTCGACCAGACCGGCGGGTTGTGGGTGAAAGGCGCGCTCGTCGGCAAGATCGGCAGCGTGTTTTCGTCGACTGCTTCCCAGCACGGCGGCCAGGAAACCACGATCACGTCGTTTCACAGCACGCTGCTGCACCACGGCATGGTGGTCGTCGGCGTGCCGTATGCATGCGCCGGGCTCACGAACATGAGCGAGATCTCAGGCGGCACGCCCTACGGCGCGACCACGATGGCCTCCGCCGACGGCAGCCGCCAGCCTTCGCAGAACGAACTCGACATTGCGCGCTATCAGGGCAAGCATGTCGCCGGACTGGCGACGAAGCTCGCCGGATAGCCGCGCGATCGACGCTGCGTTCAGGCTTCGACCTCGAGTTTCACTTCGTAGAGCGACTTGCCGTCCAGATCGTGCAGCGAGACCGTCATTGCGCGGCTGACGGGGTCGATCTTCGCGCGGCCATAGAACTGTTGCAGCGACGCGGGCGAGCGGTTCTGCGGGTTGTCCTTCGGCACGCTCACGTAGCGCAGTTCCGGACCGAACGTCATGTCGAGATCGTTCGGCCCGAACGTGCCCGCGTTGATCGGCCCACCGACGAACTCCCAGAACGGCTTGAACTCGGCGAACTTCGCGCGCGAGGGATCGTAGTGCGTCGCCTGAGCGTAATGCACGTCCGCCGTGATCCACACGACGTTGCTGATGTCTTCCTGCTTGATGAAGCGCAGGATCTCCGCGAGCTCCAGTTCGCGCCCGAGCGGCGCACCATTCTCCGCATTGGCCCATGCCTCGAACGTGCCTTTCGGCACATCGGGGTTGGCATCGGGGACGACGAGCGAGATCGGCATGTCGCTCGCGATCACCTTCCACGTCGCACGCGACGCCTTCAACGATGCCTTCAGCCACGCCGTCTGCTGCGAGCCGAGAAAGGCGGAATCCGCATCGAGACGTGTCTGCCGGTTCGGCGAGTTCGCGCCGCGATACGATCGCTCGTCGAGCATGAAGACATCGAGCAGCGGACCGAACTGAAAGCCGCGATAGACCTGCTCTGGATCGAGCTGATTGATGCGATACGGGTTGTACTCGAACATCGCCTGTCTCGCGCGCGCTTCGAGCAGGTTGATCGCGCGCGTCTGATAACGCTTCTCCGCGTCACCGATTCTCTGGCCCGGATACCAGTTGTTGCGCACTTCGTGATCGTCCCATTGCACGAGGAACGGTACTTCCGCGGCAAAGCGGCGCTTGTTCCTGTCGAGCTGGTTGTAGGCGAAAGCCGCGCGATAGTCGTCGAGCGTCTGCGCGACATGCGACTTGCCCTCGGTGACGATGTTGGTCCACAGCGTGCCGTCGGGCAGCTTCACTTCGGATTCGATCACGCTGTCCGCGTAGATCTGATCGCCCTGATGGATGAAGAAGTCCGGCGCTTCGCGGCGCATCGCCTCATAGATGCGATAGCCGCCGAAGCGTTCGTTGATGCCCCAGCCCTGCCCCGCTTCATCGCCGGAGAAGACGAAGGTGATCGGCTTGCTCGCCTCGAGCGACGCCGTGCGCAGGCGTCCCGTCATCGGCTCGCTGTATGCCTTGCCATCGACGAGATCCTGAAAGCGTACGCGATAGAACACGTCGGCGCCCGGCGGCAGGCCGGTCAGATCGACGCGTGCCGTGAAGTCGCTGCTGTCGAGCGCGGCCGGCCCGATGCGGCGCTGGAACGTATCGAAGCGCTCGCTCGTCGAGTACTCGACGATCATGCGCGCCGGCCGGTCCGTGCGGCTCCATACGATGCCGCTCGTCGCCGTGACGTCGCCGCTCATCACGCCGCCGGGTAGTTGCGGACGCAACTTGTCGGCGGTGACGACGGCGGGCGCGACGCCTTGCGCGAGGGCATCGGCGAGACCCGCGCCCGTGAGCGCGAGCCCCGTGCCGGAAACGAGACCCTTCAGCAAGGTGCGTCGGGACGGCTTGACGATACGATCCGGCATGGCGAGCTTCCTCTCGAGCTGTACGATGGGGTGACGCGCTGCGTCGAATCGACGATGGTAAAGCGTAACGGTGTCGCTTTTGTTTCAACGGGCGCTTCATCGTCCGCGCGGTTCGATGCGATGAGCACGCGACGATTGCTGTGACGGCTCACCGCATCCGACACGCGCTCTTCCCAGAAGCGCCAGTGCGTGGCCTTCGTGCGGCCGATCACGACGAGGTCCGCATCGAACTCGCGCGCGGCCTGCGCGATCACGCGCGCGAGCGTCGTGCCGGCGGGCAGGTCCATCGTCACGCACACGCCGTTGATGCTCGACGCGCGTATCGCCTGAAGCGTGCGCTTCTCGATCTCTCGCGCGCGTTCGTCGACGTGCGCGAGCGCCGCGCCGAAGTCGTACTGCGCGGACGATAGCGCCCAGAATGGCGTACGGTCCACCACATGAAGCGCCGTGAGGCGCGCATTGCATTCGCGGGCCCGCGCGATGCCGAGCGCGAGCGCGGCATGGCTGTTATCCGGGCCTACTGCGACGAGAATGTGCTGTTGCATGATGTCGTCTCCGTTCGATGGTTCGCGCGCTTCAATGCACGCGCCACGCGTGCTTCACCGCATCGATCACGGCGGCTTCGGTGCAGGTCATCACGCCGTCCGCGACGACGGCCGATTCGCAGAGCGTGAGCACGTCGCGTCGCATGCGCTCGTCGCGCACTTCTTCCGCAAGCCGTTGCATGACGCGTGGATCGACCCGGCACGCGTCGTCCCATGTGAGAAAGGAACAGCGCGTGAGGTCTTCGCAGACCTCGCGCACGACTTCATGCAACTCCCCTGCATGAAGCCCGAGCCGCGCATAGAATCCGCGCCGTTCGAGCTCTTCGATTTCCGCACTGCCGATATGGCCGTCCGCGATCAGCGACATCACGACGATGCGCGCGGCCGCGCGGGGACTGTCCGTTGGATAGTGACGCATGGCATTTCTCCTCGATGAAACGTGGTCAACGAAAGGCAGTGCGATAGGTTCGATCGGGACCGCGCCGCCTGGATGCTTTGCATCGTAGGAAGGGAGAATGAGCATCGAATGAGCGTGCCGGTATGCACTTCCGATGTCTGAGCGGCCCGAACAATTGCGCTTGAAAGCGTTGGCCGTCGCACGACAGTTCACTTTCCCCGGCTTGCCTTCGTGCTCCACCTGAGCCTTGCAGGACAAGGCTTAGGCGCGTTTCATCGATCGACTGGCACGGCCGATGCATATGGCATTGCCGTCGCGTCATGACTGCCTGCCACTGTTTGACGCGACCGGGCCGGCCGCCTCGTGCGCCGGCCCGTTCCTTCCGGCGCCGCGCTGTTCGTCACGCGAGCTACCGGCGGCACGCGCAGGCGCCAAGGAGATCACCATGAACAGTTTCGATAACGCCTTCGAAGCGCTGATCGGCAGCGAAGGCGGCTACTCGTTCCATCCGGCGGACCCGGGCGGCGAAACGATGTGGGGCGTGACGGCGCGCGTCGCGCGTGGCTACGGCTATGCCGGCGCGATGAAGGACCTTCCGCTCGAACTCGCCAAGCGCATCGCCAAGCAGAAGTACTGGGATCCGCTGCATCTCGACGAATTCGATCCGCGCGTCGCCTTCCAGATCTTCGATGCGAACTACAACGGCGGTCTCGTCGTGCTGTGGATGCAGAAGGCATCGGGCGCGAAGGAAGACGGCAAGTTCGGCCCCGATACCGTCGATGCCGTGAAAGCCGCCGATCCGATGCGCTTCGTCCTGCGTTTCATTGCCTATCGATTGCGTTATCTGAAGGGCCTGCATGCCTGGCCGACGTTCAGCCGCGGCTGGACCGACCGCATGGCGACGAATCTTCTCTTGGGAGCAGCATGATGGACTGGACCAAAGTGGCGGCAGCGATCGGCGCGAAGGCGCCTCTTCTGGCGGGTCTCATCGGCGGGCCGGTCGGGCTCGGCGTCACGACGGCCGCCGCGATCATCTCGCATGCGCTCGGCACGCCGAGCGATCCGGATGTCGTCGAGACCGCGCTCAACGATCCCGCCGCGCTCGACAAGATCAGGCAGGCGGAAAGCGCGAACTCGTTGCAGTTGCAACAACTGGTGGTCGCGGCGGCGCAGGCGCGGCTGTCGTTCGAAGCGGACATGGCGCGCATCGCGGCGGGCGACCGCGCCGATGCGCGCGCAATGGGCATCGCGAACAAGGACTGGGTGCCGAAGGTCCTCGCGATGTGCGTCACGGGCGGCTTCTTCGGCATCCTGCTGTTGATGGCGCTGCGCGCCTTGCCCGAGGCGAATCGCGATCTCGTAAACGTCGTGGTCGGCGCGCTCGGGACCGCATGGATCAGCATCATCGGGTATTACTTCGGGACGTCGGCGGGCTCGATGCGCAAGACCGAACTGCTCGCGCAACCGAGCGTGCCGATTACGTCGGAGACGGCCGTCACGCTGCGCGATCCCGCGCCGGCGGCGGCCACGCGCGATCAGTCAGGCGCGAACGCCGATCATGCGCCGCGCGCTTTCATGCCGGGCGGACAAGGGCCGATCTTCACGGGCGGAGCGTGAGCCTGAGCCGCGCGCGTCAGAGTCCCGTCCTCGGATCATAGGGGCCCGCCGGATGACGCGCGATGTTCTCGAACTGCGGGCGAATCGCATCGCTGAAGGTGGTCTTCTGGACAGTGACCGCCGAAAGCCTGAGAAGCGAGCCGCTGCGCCGTGCCTTGCGCGCGCTCGCCGATGCGTTGAACTGGGTCATTTCGTTCCCCTTTCCTTTGGCGATTAACCATGGAAAGGCGTGTAGGGACGCGGAATTAGCCGAAGTGAGAGTGTGCCCGACGAGTCACGCACGTCGCGTATCAGCGGTAGTCCTCTTCCAGCCGACGGCGAATAGCGAAGATCCCGAAAACCCTCACCTTTGAACCGTCCGCGTTCGCAAAAAGGCCTTTGAATACGGGCCTCGGGAGCGCCCAGACCACATGATCCCGAAAACCCTCACCTTTACCCACAGCACGGCATAACTAGATCACGTTCAACATCGACAACGCGGTCTCCTGCAACGGCGGCAATACGCGAGCGAGCGCGGCCTCGCCCGTTTCCTTTCCGATCGGCATGTTCGCCGACAATGCCGCCACCACTTCGCCGTGCCGGTTCTTCATCGGCACTGCGATGCCACGCACGCCCATCTGCAATTGCTGCTCGATCTCGACGTAGCCGTCGATCCGCGCCTGCCGGATCTTCTCGTAGAGCCTTTCCTTGTTGGTGATCGTGAGCGGCGTGAAGGGCTTGAACTCGGTCGCGTCGAGCCATCCGCGCACCGATGCCTCGTCCATGTAAGCGAGCATCGCGATACCGCCCGACATCAGCGCGGCCGGCACGCGCGCGCCGAGCACGAAGCCCGTCGTCATCACGCGCGTGGAACCGTTGCGCGCGATGATCACGAGGTCCCAGTCGTCGAGCACGCTCACGTACACCGATTCGTGGATCAACGCGCTCAATTGCTGCAAGTAGGGCTGCACGATGCGCGGCAGCCGCGCCGACTCGAAATATGACCAGCCCATGCGCAGCACGCGCGGCGTGAGGTTGAAGAGCTTGCCGTCGGTCTGGACGTAGCCCAGATGCGCGAGCGTCAGCAGATAGCGGCGCGCCGCGGTGCGCGTGAGGCCGGTGCGCATCGCGGCTTGTGTGGGCGTCATGCGCGCGTGCTGATCGTCGAAGGCTTCGAGGATCGCGAGACCCTTCTCGAGACCGGCGATCCAGTCGCGCTTGTCGAGTTCCGGTTTAGTCATGCTGACATGTCTGTTTAGTTATGGATATTGTGATGTTTCGGCGCTCGACGAAAGCCATTTGCTAGTGCTAACCCCCAAAGCGTCCGATTATCGGACACTTGCGTGCGATAATCGCGCAAAAATAATCATAAAACATTGATGCAAAGGGGTTGTGCTTTTATTCTCCAATCACTTTCAGAGCGACGCGCAATTCCGCTGTTTCCGAATGCCCCGCCGCTCGACCAGGTATCAAGCTCAACTCTATAAACCCATTGTTCGGAGACATCTCTATGGCTAGCCCTAAGGAAGACGCGCACGGCGGCCGCCAGGCGAAAAAAGCGACCGCGAGCGGCTGGATCGGCTCGGCGCTGGAGTATTACGACTTCTTCATCTACGCCCAGGCAGCAGCCCTCATTTTCCCGCAGTTGTTCTTCCCGTCGGGCAATCCGAAGGTGGCGATCATCGCGTCGCTCGCAACGTACGGCGTGGGTTACGTCGCCCGTCCGATCGGCGCATTCGTGCTCGGCCATCTGGGCGACACGCACGGCCGCAAGAACGTGCTGCTCATCTGCATGTTCCTGATGGGTTTCTCGACGATGGCCGTTGGTCTGCTGCCGACGTATCACAGCGTCGGCATGCTCGCACCGGCCTTGCTCGTCGTGCTGCGCCTGATTCAGGGCTTCGCGGTGGCGGGTGAAATCTCCGGCGCCAGCTCGATGATTCTGGAGCATGCACCCTTCGGACGTCGCGGCTATTACGCGAGCTTCACGCTGCAAGGCGTGCAGGCCGGCCAGATTCTCGCGGCCGCCGTGTTCCTCCCGCTCGCCACGTTCATGCCGGAAGACATGTTCAACTCCTGGGGCTGGCGCGTGCCGTTCCTGCTGTCGGCCTTCGTGCTGGTTGCGGGCTACATCATCCGGAAGGAAGTGCATGAGACGCCAGCGTTCACGTCCGAAGAATCGCACGGCGATCTGCCGAAGTCGCCGATCAAGGAAGCGTTCGCCAACAGCACGCCGGACATGATCCGCGTCGTCTGCATGGCGCTGATGAACGTGATTCCCGTCGTCGCGACGATCTTCGGTGCGGCGTATGCGGTGCAGTCTTCGTACGGCATCGGCTTCCACAAGAGCGTGTATCTGTGGATTCCGGTGGTCGGCAACATCGTCGCGGTGCTGGTGATTCCGTTCGTCGGCAACCTGTCGGACAAGATCGGCCGTCGCCCGATGATGATCGGCGGCTCGCTGATCTCGGGTCTGCTGGCTTTCGCGTATCTCTATGCGATCAGCATCCACAGCGTCCCGCTCGCATTCCTGATGTCGCTGCTCATGTGGGGTGTCGTGTACCAGGGCTACAACGCGATCTTCCCGAGCTTCTATCCGGAACTGTTCCCGACCCGCTCGCGTGTTTCGGCGATGGCGATTGCGCAGAACATCGGCACGACGATCACCGCGCTGCTGCCCGCCCTGTTCGCGGCGGTTGCGCCCCCGGGATCGAGCAACATCCCGCTGACGGTCGGCGCCATTGCCTTCGGCGTGACGGTCATCGCGGCGATTGCGGCGTACTCGGCGCGTGAGACGTATCGCATCCGTCTGAACGATCTGGGCAAGAAGGACGCCGTGCCGATGAGCGAGCAAGAGTACGAGCGTCTGCGCGCCGATTCGATGTCCGTGGACAAGGTCGCCAAGGCCCACCACGCATGAAGCTGACCGTATTGGAGTGATTTGCCGGGCCCTTCGGGGCCCGTTTTTTTTTTGCTGATCCGGCTGGCATTCGCTCCTTCCCCCGCATCGCGATAACATGAATGCCCTTTTATCCATGACGCGGAGGCATGAATGGCCGGCTTCAACGAACGCATCCTCAACGGCATCAGCGTGTTCGCCGCGATCGTCGATGCCGGCACCTTCGCCGCGGCGGGCGAACGTCTCGGCATGTCGCAGCCCGGCGTGAGCCGCGCCATCGCGCGCCTCGAAGCGCGCCTGAAGATCCGTCTTTTCGATCGCACCACGCGCAGCGTCTCGCTCACCGATGACGGCCGCCGTTTCTTCGAACACGTCATGCCGCATCTCGCGGGACTGGAGGAAGCCGCGGCCACCGCATCGGAGGGTGCAACGGCCGTGCGCGGCCGCCTGCGCGTAAACGTCGATCCGATCTTCTCGCGGCTATTGCTCGGCCCGAAGCTCGATGCGTTCCTGAACGCGCATCCGGATCTGCAACTGGAGCTCATCACGAGCGATCGTCTCGGCGACATCATCGCGGACGGGTTCGACCTCGCCGTGCGCTTCGGCGAGCCGCGCGATTCGAGCCTCGTCGCGCGCAAGCTGCTCGATACGCCGGTGCGCACCGTCGCCGCGCCTTCGTATATCAAGCGGCACGGCAAGCCCGCGACGCCACAGGCACTCGCCGACGACACGCACACGTGCATCGAGTTTCGCGATCCCGAAACGGGACGGCCGTTCGCGTGGGAGTTTCATCGCAAGAAGAAGCGCCTGAGCGTGCAGACGCACGGCCGCCTCACACTCAACGATCCGGGCACGATGCTGAGCACGATTCTTTCGGGCTATGGCATCGCGCAGATACTCCTGCTCGGCCACGAGCACCTGCTTGCCGATGGAAAGCTCGTAGACCTCTTTCCCGACTGGCCCGACGAGCGCTTTCCGCTCTATGCGTTTTATCCGTCGCGGCATCATCCGCCGGCGAAGACGCGCGCGTTCCTGGATCTCGTCATCGCGTTGACGGGCACGCGCTGACGATACGCGTCAACGCAATGCTTTCTCGAACCAGTGATCCGCATAAGGCTCGTCGCTGAACGCGGCGACCTCGACGTAACCCGACCGCCGATAGAGTCCGACGGCTTCCGCGAGCGCCTTGTTCGTCTCGAGCCGCACGACCTTCGCGCCGCTTTGCCGCGCGTGCCTTTCGGCCTCTTCGAGCAATCGCCGTCCGACGCCCAGTCCGCGAGCGTCGGCGCTCACCCACATCCGTTTCAGCTCGGCCGGCGACGTGCCGTGAAACTTGAGGGCGACACAGCCTATCGCCGCACCGCGAAGCCTCGCCACGATCAGCGCGCCTTGCGGCGCGGTCAATTCGCGCGCATCGGCGGACAGGCTGATCGACGGATCGAAGCCCGCATCGAAGCGGGCGTTCAGCTCGGCGAAATATTGGTCGATGCACCATCGCGCATCGGCGCTCGCAGGATCTTCGATCGCGAAGCGGATCAGCGAAGGCAGCAGCAGGCGCTCGACTTCGGCCATCGCTGCGATCAGCCGCCGGCGCTGCGCCTCGCTCAAAGGCGCCAGCATGCCGCCCGCGACGGCATCGGAAAGCCGTTCGAGTTCCTCGCGTTCGGCGCGACCGGCTTCGGTCAGACTGGCGCGGCGCACCCTGCGGTCTTCGGGACGAGACTCGACCGTGACGAGCCCCTGCCGCTCGAGCGCCGTGAGCGTGCGGCTCAGATAGCCCGAATCGAGACCGAGGCGCTCGCGCAGCACGCGAAGATCGACGCCCTGTGCTCCGATCTCCCAGAGCAGCCGAGACTCGCCCATTGGACGGCCGCGCCCGAGAAAATGATCGTTGAGCGCGCCGATGCCCTCGGCAACGGTGCGATTGAAGCTGCGAATCTGGCTGATGTCGGTCGGGTTCATATCTCTGACGTTAGTCAGAGATTCCAGCCGCGTCAATCCGAATTCGCGTGTGGGGCCTCGGTCACGGCTTCCGCGCGGCTCTTCTCACGACGCCATGTTGCCGGCGGCTTGCCGACGAGACGCTTGAACGCGCGAATGAAGGCCGCCTCGGATGCGTAGCCCACCTCCTGCGCCACGGCCGCGATCGTCGAGTTCGTGTTGCGCAGCAGTCCGGCCGCGACCTGCATGCGCCAGTTGACGAGGTATTGCATCGGCGGCAGCCCGATCATGTCGACGAAACGCTCATGCAATGCCGAGCGCGACAGACCCACCCGCTCGCCGAGCTCTTCGACCGTCCACTCGTGCGCGGGCGCGTCGTGCATGACGGCGAGCGCGCGGCCGACGAAACGATCGCGCAAGCCCGCGAGCCAGCCGCGACTTTCATCGGGCAGTCCATCGACGTAGCGGCGCACGGCATCGACGAACATCATTTCGCTCATGCGTTCGAGCATCGCCTCGCCGCCTGGCCGCTTGTGACGCGATTCCAGCACGGCCTGGTGCATGAAGTGATTGATCCAGCCCTGCGTGCCCGTCTCCTTCAGGTGCAAAAGCCGCGGCAACGTGGCGATGAGCGGATTGAACGGACGCAGATCGCAGCCGAGAAAGCCGCATACGAGCATCGTTTCATATGGATCGTCGGGACAGGGATTGTTGCGCGCTTCGACCGCGTCGTAGGTCAGCGTGAACGGCAACTGATCGATCTTCGCCGACAGCGCGGCCACGTCGACTTCGGCGCGAACGCCGGGCGCGCTGGAGATCACATGCGCATCGCCATGCGGAAACACGATGATGTCTCCGCTCGCGAGGCGCACCGGCGCTTCCCCGACGATCGCGCCCCAGCAGTTGCCGTGCGTCACGACGTGATATTCCATCACGTGCTCGCATTCCGGCATGACGATGCTCGCGATGTCGCGCGCGGGCGGCGCCTCCGCCGCCCAGCTTCGATTGCCGCTCACGTGAAAGAAGAGCGCGCCCCGCAGGCGCACCGTGCGCAGCACATCGGAAAGGATGTCGTGGCTCATGTCGGCTCCCGCCGTTCGAAAGCATCGCCGGAACGCGGCGCGAAGACGAAGCGGACGAATGGGCAATTCGCGGCGACTCGCGGACAGGCGTCGAAGCGATGGTAACGGGATACTGCCGTTGCCCGCCATCAGGGCGTTGCTCGACACATCATCTGGAATCTGGAGAAGGAACCATGCATGCGTTGAATACATCCGCGGTTCGCAACGAGCCGATCAATCCGCAGCCCGACTTCGCCGCGATCAAGTCCCGGCAACAGGCCACCTGGGCAAGCGGAGACTTTGCGGTCATCGGCACGACGTTGCAGATCGTCGGCGAGATGCTTGCCGAAGCGGTCGACGTGCGCGCCGGCGAACGCGTCCTCGATATCGCCGCCGGCAACGGCAACGCGACGCTCGCCGCGGCACGACGCTTCGCTCACGTGACATCGACCGACTACGTGCCCGCGTTGCTGGAAAAGGGCCGGGCGCGCGCGCAGGCCGAAGGGCTCGCGGTCGATTTCAAGGTGGCCGATGCGGAAGACCTGCCCTTTGACGACGGCAGCTTCGATGTCGTCCTGTCCACCTATGGCGCAATGTTCACGCCGGATCACAAGCGTCCCGCGAGCGAGATGCTTCGTGTGGCAAAGAGCGGCGGGCGCATCGGCATGGCGAACTGGACGCCCGAAGGTTTCATCGGGCAGTTGTTCAAGATCATCGGCGCTTATGTACCGCCGCCCGCGGGCCTGCAATCGCCCGCGCTCTGGGGCACCGAGCCGCATCTCGTCGCGCTGTTCGGGTCGGAGGCGGCGGACATTCGTTGCGTGCGCAAGCACTTCAACATGCGCTATGAATCGGGCGCGCACTGGATTCAGGTGTTCCGCGATTTTTACGGACCGGTGCACCGCGCGTTCGCCACGCTCGATTCCGCGAAGCAGGCGGAACTGGAACGCGATATCACCGGCCTGCTCGAACGCTGCAATGTGGCGGGAACGTCGTCGCTCGTGGTGCCGAGCGAGTACATGGAAGTGGTGATCGTCAAGCGTTGATGTGCGGCGCATGACGCGCGATTCACGCGTCCGGCCGGCGCGTGAATCGCTTCGGCCACTCAAAGCGTGACGGGCTTCTCGCTGCGCGCGCTTTCGCTGATCGCCGCGAGCGTCGCGGCATTGTCGAGGCTCACCTGCGCGTAGTACTCGATCGCGGCGGCGTCGCGCGTCGCAACCATGCGCGCGAAGCTTTCCGCCGCGAAGAAGAAGCCGCTGCCCACATCGGATGCGACCGGCTCGAACGGCACCGAATTCGGAATGCCGCGCCGCACGCGCATCTGGCTCGGCAGATAGCCGTACTGGTCGCCGGCCGTTTCTGCGCTCGTATGATTGAGATACTCGGTGTCGATGGTGCCTTGCGAGCCGATGATCGTCGCGTAACGATGATTCGCCGCATCCATCGCGCACGAGACCTGCGCGCGGCGGCCATCGGCATAGACGAGCGTCGCCATGAGACTGATGTCGACCTTGCTGTCGGCCCACGTCGCGATTGCATCGACGCGTTGCGGGGCGCATCCCATCACGAGGCGAATGAGGCTCAGCGGATAGCTGCCCGCGTCGAGCAGCGCGCCGCCGCCGAGCTCGGGCTTCATGCGGATGTTCGCGCCGGGATTGCCCACCGTGAAGCCGAAGCTCGCCTGAATCGCGCGCACCTCGCCGATCGCGCCTTCGCCGATCAGCGCCATCATCGCGGCGGTCTGCGGCTGGAAGTAATACGGGAACGATTCGAGCAGCATCACGCCGTTGCGATCGGCGGCCTCGAACATGCGCACGGCTTCGTCGCGGTCGAGCGCAAGCGGCTTTTCGCACAGTATGTGCTTGCCGTGGTCCGCGGCCTTGATCGCCCATTCGGCATGCAGGCTGTTGGGCAGCGGAATATAGACGGCGTCGATATCCGGGCTCGCAAGCAGCGCATCATAGCTGCCGAACCATGTGTCGATGCCGTTCGCTTGCGCGAAGGCTTTCGCGTTTTCGTCGCTGCGGCTCGCGACAGCCACGACGCGCACGCGCTCGCTCGGCCTGACGTCACGCGCGAACTGCCTGGCGATGTTCGCGCCGCCGAGAATGCCGAGGCGCAGGACGGATGATGCTTGAGTGGAAGACAAGGCGGGCTCCTTGAGTTTGTACCAAATGGTTCATTCTCGAAAGGTAACACATCCGCCCATGCTTCAGGGCGCGCACCTGTCGGGGCGAATCTTCGTGCCGCGCTGATCGGCGGGGACGTGGCAATTGTCGACCCGTTGCTCGTCGCTTGCCTTGTCGCCCAGGCGCTCTTTCAGCGTCTTCGGTTCGGACGCCGCGGCCGAAGCGGTAGCAGGCGCGTCGACATTGGCCGCAAGCACGGCGCAGGTCCATGCGAGACATGCGCAAAGGACGAGCTTCTTCATGATAGGCCCGGCATGGAGAGATGAAACGACAAGCATCGTCGCGCCTGGAACGGATGACGCCCCGCTTCTTGCGCTTTCATTCACACATGCATTCCGCTGACGATGTCCTTCGCGTGCGGCGCCGATGCAACCGCGCGCAAGCCGCGCACCCGGACGATGAGTCCGCTCGCATCGTCGCGATTCGTGACTTCGAGCGTCGCGTGATGCCGTTGTGCGACGCGCAGCGCGATCGCGAGGCCGAGCCCGCTGCCATGCCCCGACGTGCCCACGCAGCGATAGAAGCGGTCGCAGACGCGATCGATCTCGCTTTCCGGAATGCCCGGACCGGAATCGAGCACGGTCAGCGCGATGCCTTCCGCTTCGCGCCGCAACGTCACGTCGACGCGTCCGCCGTGCGGCGTATGACGGATCGCGTTGTCGAGCAGGTTGTTCACGAGCACGGCGAGCGCGTGCATGTCGCCCATGACGGTGAACGCGTCGTGTTCGTCCCGCGCCTGTTCGAGCTCGAGGCCGAGATCGATCGAGCGCGCTTCGGCCAGCAAGGAGAAATCGCTCACGCGGAGTTCGCACAGCGCGCGCAGGCTCATCGGCGCGATAGCCGCCTCGCGCGCGGCATCTTCGCGCGCCATGCTGAGCAGTTGCTGCGCGAGATGGATGAGCCGATTCAGCCGGCCATCGATTTTCGCGAGCGTCGCGGCATCGACCTGAAGCGAACCGTCGCCGATCGCGCCCTGGATTTGCAGCTTGAGCGCCGTGAGCGGCGTGCGCAACTCGTGAGCCGCATCCGCGACGAACGTGCGCTGCGCCTGCGACGCGTCACCGAGGCGCCCGAGCAGATCATTCAACGCGTTGACAAGGGGATGCAGTTCGTCGGGCATCGGCTTGTCGAATGCAATGGGTTTGAGCGATTCCGGCGAGCGCGCGGCGAGCGAGTGCGACAGCCAGCGCACCGGCGAAAGCCCGCGCGCGACGACGAAGAGCACGATCACGACGATCACCGGAATGAGCAAGGCGAGCGGCCAGATCGTGCGCAGCGCGAGCGAGATGGCGAGATCGTCGCGAATGAAATAGGGCTGGGCCACCTGGATGAAACGGTCTTGCTGCGCGACGCCAAACGCGCGCCAGCGATAGCCTTCGCGCTCGGCGGAGCCGAAACCCACGCCAAAACGCGGCAGCGCGGGCTCGTGAGGCGAGTGATAGATGAGCCGGCCGGACCGGTCCCAAATGTCGATGACGAGCCTGTCATCCGCAATGCCATGCAGTTCGTGATCGCGCCCTTGCGCGACATCGTCGGCGTTGATGTTGTGCGGCAGCGAGAGCGCGACGGTGCGCAGCTCGTAGTCGAAGAGCTCGCCCGCTTCAAGCCGCGCCGTGCTGAAAATGCCGATACCCGCGATCAGACAGGCGACGCCGAGGCCGCATAAGAGCCATCCGAGCAGCCATCGGCGAATTGATGTCATCCGATCCTCTTCAGGCGATAACCGACACCGCGCACCGTCACGATTTCCTCCGCGCCGATCTTGCGCCGCAAGCTGTGCACATGGACTTCGATCGCGTTGCTGCCGACTTCCTCACCCCAGCCGTACAGCTTTTCTTCGAGCTCCGAGCGGCGAAACACGCGCGACGGCTCCTCGATCAGCGCCTGCAGCAGCGCGAACTCGCGCGGCACGAGGTTGAGCGCGACGCCGCCCTTGCCTGCTTCGTGCGCGGCGGGATCGAGGGTCAGCTCGCCGTGCGAATACACCGGATGCTTGTGGCCCGTGCGGCGTCTCAGAAGCGCGCGCACGCGGGCGGCGAGCTCGTCGAGATCGAAGGGCTTCATCAGGTAGTCGTCCGCGCCGGCATCGAGGCCACGGATGCGGTCGTCGACGGCATCGCGCGCGGTCAGGATCATCACGGGCGCATCGCCGCCGTTCTTGCGATACGTGGCGAGCACGTCGAGACCGTCGCGCTTGGGCAGATTCAGGTCCAGCAGTACGAGGTCGTAGACGCCGTTGCCGAGCGAAAGCTCCGCCGCCCGGCCGTCCTGCGCCCAGTCGACGGTGTAACCCCCGCGACGCAACGCGGCGAGCACGGTTTCCGCGATCATCTCGTCGTCCTCCACCAATAACAGGCGCATGCGCTTTCTCCAGGCTCGAACAGGTCGCACCGATTGTCCGGCCTGCATGCTTAAGCGCCACTTAAGTTTTGCGCGCTGCCGCACATCGTGGCCCCGTTATCGGCGTCGTGCGCGTCCTGCTTAAGCATTGCATAAGCTTCGTCCCCGCACTATACCGTCGAGCGCGCCGATTCGCGGCCGTGCGGCCCGGAGATGCCGATGCGATCGTCCACTCTTGCTTCCCTGCGTGCGAATGCGGTGCTGATCGCCTGGTGCATCGCCGCGTCGGATGCCGCGTGGCTCACGGTCTGCGGCTGCGCGGGCCACGTGAATGCGCTCGGAAGTACCGCGGTGCGCCTTGCGACTCTCGCGAGCGCCGCGGGCATCGTGCTCGTCGTGCGGCGCATTGCGAGGCTCGCATTCGATGCCGCCCGTTCGGCACGCCGCATCGCCTGGGCTTCGGACAAGCTCGTGATCGACGGAGCCTGCCCGGGCGACTGGCTCGTGCAGCTTCATGTGGAACTTCATCCCGCCGGCTCCCGGCTCAGCGGCGCGCAGACCTGTCCGCGCGCCGCGGCGTCCTGCAGAGTGCCACGCGGTCGGGCGTGAACTCGGAACTCGCCCGACCACCTTCGCCCGGCCTCTCCGCCGGGTTTTTTTTTCGTCCACGGTAGTTTCCTCACGCGACGATACACATGCCTTTCATCGCAATTTCAATGCGCATGCGTTCGCTTGTCTAAGCATCTCTTAAGGTTTGCGAAGGCAGGCTTCGGTTCTCGACACGCATTCGAATCACTGCGCTGTGCAAGGCAACTGTGGAGATCCATTCGCACGCGATCGCGGCTAAAGGTGAGCATTTTCGGGAGCACGATTTTTCTTGCGAAAGTTGCATGCCGCAACTAAATTGAACGGACATGGTTGCGCTTTGCAACCGATGGAGCCGTCATGGATTTCATCGACACACCCGTTCAATCCCGCGATAAAACGATCCTCGAATTGCGCGAGTTCTCGCGCAAGCTCGTGCGCGAACTGGGCTTCATGCGCAACACGCTCGCCGAGAGCGGCCTGCCGCCGTCAGCGGTGCACGCGATCATCGAGATCGGCGCGACACCCGGCATTCAGGCGCGCGACATCGCGCAGATCTTGCGACTGGACAAGTCCAACGCGAGCCGGCAGATTGCGCGGCTCGAAGCGGCGGGGCTCGTCACGCGGCAAACATCCAGCGATGATGCGCGCTCGTCCGAGCTCTATCTCACGGCGGCAGGCCAGAAGCTGCGCAGAAAGATCGACAAGTTCGCGACCGATCAGGTCTCCGATGCGCTGCGCCGCATGGTGCCCGAGGATCAGCAGACGCTCGTGCGCTCGCTCGCGCTCTACGCCGATGCGCTCGCGCACGGTCACGACCACAAGACGGCGCACGCCGCGCAGGCGCCGAATGCGCGCGTCGTCGAGGGATACCGGCCGGGCTGCATCGGCGATGTAACGAGCCTGCACGCGCGCTTCTATGCGCATCATGCGGGCTTTGGCGTCTACTTCGAGCGCAAGGTCGCCACCGAACTGGCCGCGTTCGCCGAGAGCCTGCCCGCGCCCGGCAAGGCGCTGTGGCTCGTCATGGACGGCGAACGCACGCTCGGCTCGCTCGCCATCGACGGCGATGCGAAGACGCGCGTCGCGCATCTGCGCTGGTTCATCATCGACGATACATTGCGCGGCAGCGGCGTGGGCCGGCAACTGATGGCGCGCGCGATGGATTTCGTCGATGCCCACTACGACGAGACGTATCTCTGGACCTTCAAGAGCCTCGACGCCGCGCGCCATCTGTACGAATCCTTCGGCTTCACCTTGACCGATGAAGCCGAAGGCACGCAATGGGGGACGTCGGTGATCGAGCAGCGCTTCGCGCGCCGCCCGGTTCGATGATTCATCCACGCAAAACGCGCGACGCCGGCCCGAGGCGTTGCGCGAACCGCCGTGCGCATTCGATGCCGAACGGGGTCGGTCGCGCGCCGCGATCGTGCACGACATCGAAGCCCATGCGCCATGCCGCGATGCGCTTGCCGTAACAGGTGAGCGTTTCCAGGGACTGCATCACGAAGACGATTTCCGGCAGCGTTTGTGCATACAGCGATTCGGCGTCGTGCTCGTGCCCTTCGACGAACGCCTGATGGATCGCCACCTGGCGATCGAACGCATCCGGCGCGACGATCAGGCCGTCGCAGCCCGCGCGCAGGTTGTCGACGAGTTCCTGACCGCCGCGTCCGTTGAACACCGCGAGAGGCTGTTCGAGCGCGCGCAGGCGTTCGATGGTCGCGCGGATCGTCCCGGCCGGGCCTTCGCCTTTCAGCAAACGAAAGTTGGGCTGCTCGGCCGCGAGCGCGGCGATCGATTCGGCGGACAGACCAACGCCGAGATATTCCGGCGCGTTCTGAATGCCTGCGTTCGCGCCGGTTCGTTCGAGCACCGATGCGAAGAACTCGTAATAGAAGGCTTCGGGCTCGCCGCGTATCGATGGCGGCTGAAGGATGAGCCATGATGCGCCGCGTTCGAGCGCGTAGTCAGCGAGCGCGACTTGGCGCTCGATGCTGTCGCCGGTGATCGTGACCGCGAGCGGCACGCGGCCCGCGATGTGCGCGGCACAGTCGTCGATCATCGTGCGCTTTTCGGCGTCGGACAGGCGATTCACTTCAGTTGCAAGACCGAGCGTGACGATCGCGGGCGCGCCCGCCGCGATGGTCGCGTCGATCTGTCTGCGCGTGGCGTCGCCGTCGAGCCGGTTCAGCGCGTCGAAGTAGGCGTAGAGCACCGGCCACATGCCGGACGGCGGCGTTTGATGTTGTGACATCGATCGTCTCCGCTCAATGTGAATCGCGCGGCACCGGCGCGCCGCTCGAACCGACGAGGAAATCCAGGTCCGCGCCCTGATCCGCCTGCAAGACATGCTCCACGTACAAGCGGTAATAGCCCCGCCTCGGCAGCTCGGGCGCTTGCCATGCGGCGCGGCGCTTTGCCAGTTCTTCGTCCGACACTTCGAGATGCAGACGGCGCGCCTCGACGTCGAGCTCGATCATGTCGCCTGTCTGCACGAGCGCAAGCGGGCCGCCCGCCGCGGCCTCCGGTGACACGTGCAGCACGACCGCGCCGTATGCGGTGCCGCTCATGCGGCCATCGGAAATGCGGACCATGTCGGTGATGCCCTTTTGCAGCACTTTTTTCGGCAGCGGCATGTTGCCGACTTCGGCGAAACCCGGATAACCCTTCGGCCCCGCGCCCTTCAGGACCATGATGCAGTGCTCGTCGATATCGAGCGAATCGTCGTCGACTTTCGCGTGCAAGTCCTCGACGTTTTCGAACACGACCGCGCGCCCGCGATGCTTCAGCAAGGATTGCGTCGCCGCCGATGGCTTGATGACCGCGCCGTTCGGCGCGAGATTGCCCTTCAGCACCGCGATGCCCGCGTGCGGCTTGAACGGCTTCTCGAACCGGGTGATGACCTTATCGTCGTAGTTGGGCGCTTCGCTCACGTTGTCCCAGATCGTCCGGCCGTTCACCGTGAGCGCATCGCGATGCAGCAAGCCTTGCTCGCCGAGCTGACGCAGGACCGCGGGCAAGCCGCCCGCGTAATAGAAGTCTTCCATCAGATACTCGCCCGATGGTTGCAGGTTCACGAGGCACGGCACGTCGGACCCGAGTTCCCAGTCCTCGAGCTTCAGTTCGACGCCGATGCGTTTCGCCAGCGCAATCAGATGCACGACCGCATTCGTCGATCCGCCGATGGCCGCGTTCGTGCGGATCGCGTTCTCGAAGGCTTCGCGCGTGAGGATCTTGTCCATCGTGAGATCCTCCTTGACCATCCCGACGATGCGCCGCCCCGCCATATGCGCGAGCACCTGACGGCGCGCGTCGACGGCGGGAATCGCGGCGTTGTGCGGCAGGCCCATGCCGAGCGATTCGACCATCGACGCCATCGTGGACGCAGTGCCCATCGTCATGCAATGGCCGCGCGAGCGGTTCATGCACGATTCGGCTTCGACGAATTCCTCCTGCGTCATCTTGCCCGCGCGCACTTCCTCCGACATCTGCCATACGCCCGTGCCCGAACCGATCGTGCCGCCGCGAAAGCGCCCGTTCAGCATCGGTCCGCCCGATACCGCGAGCGCGGGCAGATTGCACGACGCCGCGCCCATCAGCAGGGCCGGCGTGGTCTTGTCGCAGCCGACGAGAAGAATGACGCCATCGATGGGATTGCCGCGGATCGACTCTTCGACGTCCATCGACGCGAGGTTGCGAAACAGCATCGCCGTGGGCCGCAGATTCGATTCGCCGAGCGACATCACCGGGAATTCGAGCGGCAGGCCGCCCGCCTCGCGCACGCCGCGCTTCACATACTCGGCGAGCTCGCGGAAATGCGCGTTGCAAGGCGTGAGTTCCGACCATGTATTGCAGATGCCGATGACCGGCCGGCCATCGAACTGATCGTGAGGGATGCCCTGATTTTTCATCCACGAGCGGTGGATGAAGGCGTCTTTGTCGTTGCCGCCGAACCAGCTTTGCGAGCGTAGCTTGCGCATGGATGTCCCCTTTATCGCGCTTTCTTCATAGTGTGGGATCCAGTGAAAAAGACCGCGCGAGCGGCCTTTTTCAAAACCCGGATACGTCGAGTTATACACCTCGCTTCGCATCCGGCGCGCGTCAGGCGCAAGATTTGACGATCAGTCGAGCGCGTCCTTCGATCTGTCGCGCATGCACGCCACGGCGATCACGGAGAACACGCCGCAGCCGATCACGTACCACGCGGGCGCCATCACGCTCTTCGTGATGACGATGAGCGAAGTCACGAAAAACTGCGCAAAGCCGCCGAAGATCGCGACGCCCAGGCTGTAGACGATCGCCGCGCCCGTCGCCCGCACGGAACGCGGGAACAGTTCGCCGAGCATCGCGCCGGTCGGGCCGACATTGAGCGAATGCACGATCGAGAGCGCCGTGACGACCGCGAGCAGCGTTTCGGTCGTCGGCGACATGTTCAGGAGCGCGAACGCCGGCCAGATCGCGAGCATGAGCAGGATGCGCGTCGTCTGCGCGAGCTTGTTGCGGCCGATGCGATCCGACAGATACCCGCCGATCGGCGCAACGATGAAGAGAATCGCGCCCGATACGCAGCCGGAGAGCATCGACGTCCAGCCCGGCAGGCCGAGCGTCTTCACGCCGTAGATCGACAGATAGAACACGATGATGAAGTGCGCCGACGTGCCGCCGATCGTGAGACCCAAACCGTTGAGCACCGCGCGGCCATGCTCGCGAAGCACGGTGACGAGCGGGAGCTTCGGCGCTTTCGGCGCGGCGGCCACGCTTTCGCGCGGCGCTTCTTCCATCGTGCGGCGCAGCCACCAGCCGACCGGCACGATCGCGGTGCCGATGATGAACGGCACGCGCCAGCCCCAGCTCTCCAGTTGCGAGGACGTGAGCGATGCCGTCAGCACGACGCCGGTCAGCGCGCCCGCGAGCGCCGAGAGTCCCTGACTCGCGAACTGCCACGATGCGTAGAAGCCGCGTCGATTCGACGGCGCCTGTTCGAGCAGCAGCGTGGTCGATGCGCCCACTTCGCCGCCCGCCGAGAAGCCTTGTATCAGGCGCGCGATCACGAGGATGACGGGCGCGGCGATGCCGATCTGCGCGAACGTCGGCGCGGCCGCGATCATCGCGGTGCCGAGCGCCATCAGGCCGAGCGTGAGCAGCATCGCTTTCTTGCGTCCGGCGCGGTCGGCGTACATGCCGATCAACAGGCCGCCCACGGGCCGCGTGAAGAACCCGACGCCGAAGCTCGCCACGGCAAGGAGCAACTGGCCGACCGGATCGTGCACCGGAAAGAACAGCTTGCCGATGACGAGCGCGAAGAACGCATAGACCGTGAAGTCGTAGAACTCGAGCGCATTGCCGACTGCCGCCGCCATGACAAGCCGCGTGCGCGCTGCGCGGCTCGTGGGCGTCGATACATTCGCCGGCGCGCGGGCGATGGTGGGTGCGTTCATGATGTGCTCCGAAGGGATCAGTCGGCGAGCCAGGCTTCGGCCAGGCGCACCCAGTAGCTCGCACCGATAGCGAGGATGTCGTCGTTGAAATCGTAGGCCGGGTTGTGGACCATGCAGCCGCCCTTCGAGCCGACGCCGTTGCCGATCCACGCATAGGTGCCGGGGCAGGCTTCGAGCATGAACGCGAAGTCCTCGCTGCCCATCAGCGGCCGCGCGGCCGGCTCGACGCGCTGCGCGCCGAGCATCTTCGTCGCGACATCGGTGGCGAAGGCGGTCGGCTCTTCGTGATTCACGAGCACCGGATAGCCGAGTTCGTAATCGATCTGCGCCGTGCAGCCGAATGCAAGCGCCTGCGCATTTGCGAGCGCCGTGATGCGTTCCTGGAGCTGCTTGCGCACGCCCGCGTCGAGCGCGCGCACCGAGAGCTTCATCAGCGCGGTCTCGGGAATCACGTTGCACGCCTCGCCTGCCTGCACGCTGCCGACGGTGACGACGGCAGGCTTCTGCGCATCCACTTCGCGCGCGACGATGCTGTTCAGGCCCAGCATGATCGACGCGACGGCCGGCATCGGATCGCATGCGACATGCGGCATCGCGCCATGACCGCCGACGCCGCGCACGGTGATGTTCACGCGGTCGGACGAAGCCATGCCCGGGCCCGGCGTGAAGAACATGTCGCCCGCGGGCAGGCCGGGCATGTTGTGCAGGCCGAACACGGCATCGCACGGAAACTTTTCGAAGAGGCCGTCTTCGATCATCGCGCGCGCGCCCGCCTCGCCTTCCTCGGCGGGCTGGAAGATGACGATCAGCGTGCCGGAAAACTGGCGGCTCTCGGCAAGATAGCGCGCCGCGCACAGGAGCATCGCGGTATGGCCGTCGTGGCCGCATGCGTGCATCGTTCGCGCGTGCTTGCTGGCGTACGGCAGGCCGGTCGCTTCTTCGATGGGCAAGGCATCCATGTCCGCGCGCAGGCCGATGCGCTTGCTGCCCGCGCCCTCCTTCAACACGCCGACGACGCCCGTCTTGCCGAGCCCGCGATGCACGGCGTAGCCCCATTGAGTGAGCAGTCCCGCCACGAGATCGCTCGTTTGCGTTTCTTCGTACGCAAGCTCGGGATGCGCGTGGATGCGCCGGCGTACTTCGACGAATTGCGCTGCGATGGCGGCAATGCCGGGGATGACGGGCTCGACTGACAGCATGTGACACTCCTTGCTCGATGCGGATTCAACGTGAACCCAAGCATATAAAGCCGAAAAGCAAACCAAAAGACGGTAAATTTATTGCGTGAATACCATCGGTTGTCGGTGCTAACCCTAGGATGTCGCTCATGAGCATGAAGATTCATCAGTTGCGCGCGTTTCTGACGACCGCCGAGCAAGGCAGCATCCGTGCAGCCGCGCGCAGCCTTCATCTGTCACAGGCGGCGCTTACGAAGGCAATCAAGGAGCTGGAACAGGATCTCGGCGTGCCGCTGGTTCTACGCACCGCGCGCGGCGTGCAGTTGACCGCATTCGGGCAGCAGTTGCGCGTGCGGGCGCATCTCATCGTGAGCGAGATGCGCCGCGCCGAAGACGACATCACGCAAATGAAAGGCGCGGGTGCGGGAAGTGTGAGCGCGGCCGTCACGCCCACGGCTGCGCTATCGATACTGCCGCAGGCGTATCGCGCGTTCCGGCGACAGATGCCGAACGCGCGCGTGAGTTTCATCGAGGGTTTTCCGGGTGTCGCGATGCCGCGTTTGCGCGACGGCTCGCTCGACTTCGTCGTCGCGGTGGTCGTGCCCGAGCATCTCGCGCCGGAGTTCGACCACATCGAACTGTATGAGAGCCGCTCGGCGATCGTCGGGCGGGCGGATCATCCGTTGCGGCACTGCACGTCGCTGGCGGAACTCTCGGATGCGGAGTGGCTCCTGAATCCGTCGCCGGAAAGCTCGACGCAGGCGCTGCTCGATTCGTATGCCGAGCGCGGTCTGGCGGTGCCGAGGCGCGTGATCGAGTGTCCGAGCTTCATCATCGCGCATGGCTTGTTGCGCGGATCGGATGCGCTGGCCGCAATGCCCGCCGCGTTGCTGGAACACCCGTGGGTCAGCGAAGGACTCGCCGTTTTTCCGATCGCCGATGCGTTGCCCGCGGTGTCGGTGCGCGTCGTGACGCGGCGGGACAGTCCGTTGACGCCCGCCGCGACGGTGTTGCTCGAATGCCTTCAACATGCGGCGCGTTCGCTGTGACACGCCTCGAATGTCTCATGCCGATTCAGTCTGGATTCTGTCTTTCAAAATTTGGGCCACGCAGGTTCGTCTACCTCCCGGGCTTCGAAAGCAAAGGGCGACACCTGAAGCTAAGACACCGTTCGACCCTCATCCTTGCCCGCGGTAGAGGGCTATGTGGAGCGTCTTGCCGGATTCAATTACTCAGCTTGCGGTAAGCGTTCAGGTGGCGAATCAAGCCGCGCCGGTCACCGCGCTTGTCGAGAACGATGGCAAGGTTGTGGTGAGCGTCTGCGTAATTCGGGTCGATGGCGAGGCACTGTTCATAGCTCCTCCTTGCCTCATCGAGCCGCCCCATCGTGTCGAGCGCCACCGCTCGGTTGAAATGCAGCACGGCATCGTCCGGGAAATGCTCTAGCGCCTGGTCGAACACGCGCAGCGCCTCACCGCATTGATGTTCGTCCTCGCACAATAAGGCGCCGAGGTCGACGTACGCAGCGTAAAAGGGCTCGGGAGACAGCTCGATGGCGCGCCTGTAGTTCCGCTCGGCAGCGCGCGGGTCAGCCGCCAGCAACTGTTCAGCCAATTCATATCGTTCCTGTGCCTGGGCAGCCGCAGTGTTTTTGCGCTCTGGCGTCGCGTCAAAGAGCACGACATCGCCTCCGACCCTGGCCACTTCGAAGTCGAGCAGCATCTGACCCGTTACCGCGTCCCAGCGCGACGGTCCCGTCTTGACGACAATCGCGTCTCCCTCGGCAGCGATGCGGATGCCGGACAATGGAAGCTCGTCAGGAAGGTCGCGCTTGAGTCGGGCGAGCGCCTCTCGCAGCTTACGCGGCGTGGTCTTCGCCGTCCGCAACTGCAATGCCGTGCGCAAAAGGACGACATCTTGGAACGTGAAGCGCAAGGCGTTACGAGGTCCCCGGGTAGGCGTCACGAGACCTAACTCGATGAGTCCATCGACGATGCCGCGCGAGACGCCAAGCATCGATTGAAGCTTGGCGAGTGAGACGTAGTGCGATACGTCGCGTTTGCTCACTTGCGTGCGCGCGCCTTCGCCGGAGTTTCGGCGGCAACCTTCGGCGCTCGTGCGGCAGGTTTGCGTGTTTTTGGAACCACCGGTTCTTCAACAGCTTTCGACGCAGTCTTCCGCTTTTCTGTGGGCTTTGTCTTCTCGCCGCTCTTGGCGAGACTCGCGCGCAACGCTTCCATCAAGTCAATCACTTCGCCAGTCGGTGCAGCTTCGCCAGCCTCGGGCGCTACGATTTGTTTGCCTTCAATCTTGCGGTCGATAGCTGCCAGGACGCGCTTTTTCTCTTCATCCTCGTAGGCCGAAGCGTCGTAGTTGTCCTCTGCGCCCTGCTCGATGATTTGCACCGCGAGCTTCAATTCGGAATCGGAAACTGCGACATGTTCGATATTCAAGTCCTTCAGAGACCGGACTTCGTCTGCGAACAGCAACTGCTGAAAAACCATGCCGTCCGGCGTTGGACGAACCTGGACGATTCGCGTCTTGCCTTTGTACGACCATTTTGCCAAGGCACATCTGCCGGTCTCGGCGAGCGCCTGCTGCAAGAGGCTGTATGGCTTCCCGCCGCGTTTATCGGGCGCAATGAAATACGCTTTGTCGTAAAACACGGGATCGACTGACTTTTCCGGAACGAATGAGACTATCTCGACGACATGACTCGCGCCTTCCTCCAGCGCCTTCAATTCGTCGCCGGTGAAGACGACATAGCGGTCCTTCTCAAACTGGTAACCCTTCTGCATGGAAGCCCGCTCGACGACCTGCCCAGTGGATTCCGAGACATACTGCTGTTTCACACGTGAGCCGTCGGGGGCCAGCAGGTTGAATCGAATGTCGGACGAGCTCTCTGTGGCGGAGTACAGTCGAACGGGAATAGAGACCAGTCCAAAGGACAGAGAAAGCGATGCAATGGAGCGAGCAACCATGAGCTTCTCCTGGCCGGCTGTTAGCCTTTCGCCGGACGAAAAGGATGAAATCGTCGCCCACGGCCGCCAGGGCGTGCAAACAGGATAGCACCAGGTGTGCCGCCGCACGGCAGCAACCGCGATGAAGGCCATTCCGGCTTCCGGCGTCATGCAACGGAACGGCATGTCGCTTGCTTCGTCGGCTGGTTTGAAAGTTTGCTCGAGGTGGCAAGCTGCGCTTGGTCACCGCTCTGCTTATGGACCGCCATCATGGTTCCTACCCGTGACACGAACTCGCCCCCGCTGGCCCGCTACCGGAAAAAGCGGGACTTCAACGTCACGCCCGAGCCGGCAGCACCGACCAGTGACACGACCGTCGGTACTGGTAGCCTCAGATTCGTTATCCAGAAGCACTGGGCGAGCCGTCTGCACTACGACTTTCGACTCGAGTTCAATGGCGTGCTGTTGTCGTGGGCGGTACCCAAAGGTCCATGCTACGACCCCGGGAAAAAGCAGATGGCGGTGCATGTAGAGGACCATCCCGTCGATTACGCTGCCTTCGAGGGCACCATCCCTCCAAAGCAATACGGTGCCGGCACTGTCATTGTGTGGGACCGCGGAACGTGGGAGCCGGTGGGCGACGCCGCTAAAGGAATGGAAGCGGGCAAGCTGGTCTTTCGGCTGCACGGTGAGAAGCTCGCCGGCCTATGGGAGCTGGTGCGCATTTCGAAGGCCGGCGACAAGCAAGACCAGTGGATGCTCTTCAAAAAGCGCGACGAGTGGGCTCGCCCGCTCGCTGAGTACGATGTGATAAAGGCGCTTCCTGACAGCGTCACCGCGAAGCCGCTTGGGCTCATTGAAGAACGTGAGCCAAGGGCGGCGCGACGCTCGCGCGCAGCCGAATTCCGGATTGACCTGTCGGCCGCAATACGAGCGCCGCTGCCTGCAAAGCTGGAGCCACAACTGGCCACGCTTGCTGAGTCGCTGCCTGCGGTCGGCGATTGGATAACCGAAACGAAACTGGACGGCTATCGCCTCCTCGCCCGAATTGATAAGAAGCGCGTGAAATTGTTCACGCGAAACGGCCACGACTGGACGGCAAAGTTTGCGACGCTCGCCGCCGAGCTATTGGAACTCCCGCTTTCAAGCGCCTGGATTGACGGCGAGATTGTCGTGCTCAAGGACGGCATTCCCAGCTTCTCGGCACTTCAGGATGCCATTGACGGCGCCAAGAATCAGGAAATTGTCTTCTTCCTTTTTGACCTGATGTATATCGACGGGGACGACCTCAGGAAAGTGCCGCTCTGGGCAAGGCGAGCACGACTCGCACAGCTTCTAGAGGACTCGGGCGAACACCTGTTGTTCAGTCAAAATTTCGACGCACCGGCCGCACAGGTTTTTCAGGCTGCTGCAGGACTGGGCCTGGAGGGCCTGATTCTCAAAAGGCGAGATGCGCTTTATGAGTCGGGCCGGACGCAAACGTGGCTCAAAGCGAAGACACGCTTGAGACAGGAGTTCGTTGTTTGCGGCATGACCGCACGTGGCGGCAACGATGGGGAAGTCGGCAGCTTGTTGCTCGGCTATTACGTTGGCGACAAGCTCCATGACGCCGGAAGTGTCGGCACCGGATGGGATTCCAAAACCGCACGAGACCTTTGGCACCGCCTCGCGCCTCTCGAGGTTGACAAGACGCCGTTCGACACGCCTGTCAAGAAGCCCGGACGATGGTCCAAGCGTGCAGCCGGCAGCGAGAGGTGGGTTCAACCAACTTTGGTTGCAGAGGTGGAGTTTGCAGCCTGGACGGCGGAAGGTGTGGTAAGGCAAGCATCCTTTATCGGGTTACGCCTGGACAAAACTGCTCGCACCGTCGTCCGTGAGGGTGGAAAGACGCAAGCTCCCGAGCCGCCCCCGCAACTCAAGATTACCCATCCCGAGCGCGTTATCGATTCGTCGGCGTCAGTCACGAAGGCAGACCTTGTTCGGTATTACGCGAGCGTTGCGGAGCGGATGCTACCTCACATCAAAGATCGGCCTGTCGCGCTCGTTCGCGCGCCGGACGGTGTCGCTGGTAACCTTTTCTTTCAGAAACACGCCGAGCGCACCGCGATGCCTGGCCTGACTGCTCACAGTCGCGATTTGTGGCCAAAGCATCCGCCATTATTGACGGTCGATACGGCGGACGCGTTGCTGAGCGCGGCTCAGATGAACACCATCGAATTCCATACATGGAACTCGGTGGTCCGTCGGCTTGACGCGCCTGACAGAGTCATCTTCGACTTGGACCCCGGTGAGGCGGTGAAATGGAATCACGTCCAGGAGGCGGCAATGCTGGTTCGGACACTGCTGTCCGAGTTAGGTATCCAGGCCTGGCTCAAGACAAGCGGCGGCAAAGGGTTGCATGTCGTCGTGCCGCTGGCTCCGCGATTGGACTACGCGAAGGTGAAGGCTTTCTCGCAATCGTTCGTTCGGCATCTTGCCAAGACTATCCCTGAACGCTTTTCGGCGGTGTCTGGACCATCTAATCGAGTCGGCAAAATCTATGTCGACTATCTGCGCAACGGGAAAGGACAAACAACCGCTTCGGCATTCTCCGCTCGGGCTCGACCTGGAATGGGCGTCTCGATGCCGGTCGCTTGGGAGCAGCTTTCCGACCTCAAGACCGGCGCTCAGTGGAATGTCCAGACGGCACGTGAATATCTGAGCTTCCAGGCGAGCGACCCGTGGAAGGACTTCTGGTCGGCCAGACAATCTTTGGCAGCAGCGATCAAGCGTCTGCCGTAAGCGGTTTTGCGCGGAGACTCGAGCGCGGCACAACATAAGTCGCAAAGTGACGAGCGTTGCGGACAAAGTCAGCGTAACTTCTTGGCGAGAAGCTCGTCCAGCGCATCGCGCGCCGATTGAAGGTCATCAACAGCAGCGGTGAGGCGCGCCAGGTGCAAAGCCCGGGCGCCTTCGTTGCTCTTGGCCTTGGCATGTTCTTCCAATGCCTCCGCCGCCGATAGCACCTCTCGCGCTGCATTCGCGACTCGCAAGATGGCCTCGGCTTCGCCACCGTCTTGTTTCACTCCCGGCTGCTCCACATAGCCAATCAGTCTTCGATGCGGAAGCCTGCCTTGAGCGTCACCTGCCAGTGAAGGATTTTTCCGCCTTCAATATGACCTCGAACCTCCTGAATGTTGAACCATTCAAGGTTGTGCACTGTAGCAGACGCTTTCTCAAGCGCGGCCTGCACCGCGTCGTCGGATGAAATCGCGGACGAACCGGTCACCTCAAGAAGTTTATAGACGTGTTCGGACATTGAAGCCAGCTCCAGGATAAACAGACGCCCGTCTCGTTACGGGCCTGAATTGCGTTAATGCAACGCTAGGTACGACGCACGAAACCACGGCGCAGCTGATTGTCTCCATTGTCGGCATGCGCCATGGCCAGTTCCCCATGTCAGTTGCGCGCCTCCGTGCCCTTCAACTCGTCGTGTTTGTGAGCATGCGTCGCGGCGTACTTTAGTTCGAAATGCGCTCCCTTCCCACTTCGCGTCGGCGGGAAGTGCTCTCCCTCCACACAGGTCACTTCAAACGTATTCTTGCCGTCCTCGTGTACGACCGAGTAGATGCCGCTGACCTTCACGATTTCGCCGGGCTTGTATGCGGTGTCGCCTGCCATGGGTGCCTCCAGGTGTGATGTGCACTTGAGGCTTAAGCAAGCCGCGTTCCGGAGAGCGGCCGAGCCGGGCGGCGTGCTTCCCTTCTTTGCTTCTCAAGGAGCGACGGCCAGATAATGACATTCACATTGCCGGTCTCGTCTCCGGCGTTACGCACATTACGCCCTTCGCGGTGCCGGGCCGCTGGCGGCCCGTAACGAGCCCACACCTACGCGCGAAACGACCATTCGGATAGCTCATGAGTTCGGCTGAGGTTGTAGTCAGCGACGATGTTTTCGGCTTCAGACGGGGTATGCGCCAGTCCTTGTGATGGAGAATGGCAAGTACGTGGTAAAGCCACTGCGATACCAGTGCCGAATCGCCGGCAAACCTGTGAACTATGATGTGAAGTGCTTCGGTTACACACATGCAGTGATGCTCGTTGATGTCTTTTTCGAAAACATCAAGAAAGCGAAGTACGAGAAGGTCGCGCTGGCGCTCGCCTGGAGAACGCGACTTACTTTCTTTTGCCGCAATCACGGATGAGCCCTCACCGGAGGTCGAGGCCGCAGGCAGAAGCAATGTATGCAATATCGGATGATAGAGACAGCCTTGCTACGAGCATCAACTTGCAGCATAACGATGCACCGGACGAACCCGCGCGCTGAGAGCGCTTAATTTGGTCACGCTCCTTGTCGCGCCAATCGAGCGTTCTGTGCAGGCAAGTCGCATGTCGATCATAGGTCGCGGAACACCGCGAATGAGCCAGACTGGCTCAGATTCTCGAAAAGGAGACTCGGGTGATACGCAAGACGCTTAATGCTTCGCGGCTCCAGCAAGAGGTCGACCGTCGAATTCATCGACTGCAAGAAGTCGTCGAGGATGGAGTGAAGATTCGTGTGCCGCGGCCCCAGTTACAAGAGACCGACAAAACAGGCTGCAATTGGAACATGAGCAATTTCGGGAACGCAGTCGGCTTCGAGCGCGACATCGAGGGCGTGCTTAAAGCTGTGCGTGCCGAGTACAACCTTAGTACCGAAACAAAAGACCCCCGCAACCCGTTCGAGGAGTAGCCACGAAAGCCATCGGTTCCTGAATTTGCCGGTTTTATGTCTTAGCTGTGCAACTTCGCGTGCAAGCGCCGCGTGACGTATCGGTGCAGCTGCTACGCCACGCGGCACGCATTCCCTTGAGGACAACCCATGCCCTTTCTCAAGGGTCGATAATCACAGCTTCATGCCAACGTGGGCAGGGGCTGGGTCGGGCGTATTTTCCAGTGTGTTTATGTCGTGGATAACACGGTAGGCTTCAACAAGTGCTTTTTCTTTCTCCACATCATGCCCACCTACGACACGGGCCATCTCGGTACGAGACAGTTCCTTTTCCTGGCGAAGGTCAACAATAGTCAGCGTGCTCATTTCGATTCACCCTAAAAGTAATGTGGGGTAAGGAACGGGATTGTGATTGAGCGGCTCGCATCTGCGCTCGCTTAGCTATAGACACGTTCTGTGCCAAGCTCAATCCTGTCACTACGAACGGGCCCAACTTACTGTTTACAAATGGCAAATCTGGAATCCTCTTTTTCACTCCGTCAGGTCGCGGCAGCGAAGTGTGTGATGGATTGCGACACATCACAAAGCTTCTGTTGGCAACGTGGAAACACCAGGCGATGGCCGTCGGAGCGAGGACCAACCCTCTGAATCGCCGGACACGGCCTCTCACCCCCAGTGCGGGTATACGCGAGGACTCTGTAATCATCTCCCGAACTCGGAGTACGCTGTTGGTACCATTACGTCGTCGCAAATGACTAACCGACAAAGGCGGACAGGCGGGAAATGGATATCTTTTACTATTGGCAGAAGTTCGAGCCGGACTTGAAGAACGGTCAGGTCGGCTACTTCGGCTCCAACAGCGCGAAGATAGCTGAACTCAAGGAGCGGTTGCCGAAGCGCCTATGGGTTTTCAAAACGCCCAAGGGCATGAAAGGCTCTGTCCAACTGCTCGGCTCATTGCTAGTCAGTGATGAGCCCAAGGTTGCGGTGAACGCCGAGTATCCAAACTTGATTTACTACGACCCGTTCTCGCCCGAGACGGTCTTGTTCGCTGACTCGAACGCGCCCGGACGAATTGAGGACGTGACACGCCTTCTTCAGCACCGCCTCCTCCACGCATTCAAATCGAACTTCCAGGGCGACGCGGGATTGCAGGCACTGGAATCAAACGTAGTGCGGGAACTGGAAGCACTGTGCGCCGATTGGGGCAAGGTGCAACTGCTCGAGCGAGTAGAAGACCGAAAGAAGGTGCAGCTAATCAACCCCTTCGCGCAACCGTCACGTTGAACCCCCGAGTATTCGACAGGCTGGAAAAATTGGCCGCTTGCTGTCTCTCGCTCTTCTGCGCCGCACTTTAGTCAGGCGCGTTCGACGCTGTCAGCGAGCGCGCGCAACAAGGCCGCACCATCGCCATGCCAAGCGCTGCCGTGCATGCAGGCCAGCGTTGTCGGCTGCAATGCAGCAAGGCGTTCTAGCATTTGGCGGGCGTACCTGGTGTGTGAGAAGTAATCCATCTTTTGACGGAACGTTTCGCTGGGTTCGAGGATGTCACCCTCGGTAAGTGGCGGGGGATGCGAACCGCCTTGGGTAAACAAGTCCCCACAGAGCAGCGTTGCCGACGCAGTCTCCATGAGAAATCCGCATTCCCACGCGTGCGGTAGATGCGGCGTATCAAGCCACCGCACGCTGTGCTGCCCGAGCGAGATCGTCTCGTCATCACTGAGCGCGCGTGGCGGCCGGTCGGCATAATCGCTAACTGAAACCATGGCCGCGACTTGGCCGCACAGTGGCTCCGCACGCGGCGCGACCGCGAGAAACTCGTTGAGTGCGCCGCATTCGTCGGCCTCGAAATGGGAGAAACCGATATAGCGCAGTCGATCGATTGGTACTATGCGCTCGACTGCTTCACGGACGACGGGAAACATCCTGCGCAGGCCGGTGTGAAATAGCAGGGGTTCGTCGTCGTCGATTAGATACTGGTTGAACGAGAATCCTCCACCGCCGGGGATTTCGACTGGAGTGGAGATGCGATAGATGCGTTCCGCAATCTCGTTGACTACTGTACCGCTCGAAAGGGATAGGGCGGGCATGATGCGCTCCTTTCTTGGGCAACTTACATTGTCCAGGCTCGGTCAGACCGTCGATGCACGTGCTGCGATTTTCGACGATCCAGGTATTGATGTCCATTGCTTCTGGGCGTCGACAACCCGGCGTGGGCATGCATCGTCCTTGAAATGAAGGCATCGCGAGCCTATCCTGATTGAGCAGACAGATCCGGGCCGCAAGCCGTGCGGACGGCATCGGTCAGAGGAGACGCTCATGCGGCGCTTGCTCCTTCTCATGGTCGGGTTATTCATGAGCGCGATGTCGCTACATGCGGATGCGGACGACGCTCGCGAGCGTCAACGACGCGACAATCAGCGCGTCCTCAAGGTGTTTGATGCGAACGGCAAACTTGTCGGACGGCTCGCGTCGGATCGCAGCGGTGACGGCGTTTATCTCGATGTAGACGGCGCGATCGTCTTCGCCGCCGTGACATGGCTGCGCATCGATGTCAACGACACCGATTCGTCGAGATTCCAGTGGAAGACGTTCGGCCCGTTCCAGTATTCGACCACCGACTGCAGCGGTTCGCCGATCATCTCTCCTTGGAGCGGCCCGCGTCCTTCCATCGCGATGAGAAATGGCGCCGAGGTCACGCTCCTGATCGCGGGCGATACCGTCTCGTCGCCGGCGCAGATCGTCGCGGTGTCCGACGGAACGACGTGCAAGCCGCCTCCGGTCATCGGTCACATGCCGCCTTCGACCGCGCCCGTGCCCGCGTTCACCGCGGAGACGAGTTATCCGCTGACGGCCCATTATCCCGAGCCGCTGACGATCGGCTATTGACCAGCTGCGATAGACGGAGACGCGTCGTGGGACGATTCCTCGTTATGCTGCTCATCTTGTGCGCTAGTCTGAGTGCCGCAGGCGGGCGCGTTGACCGGGGACGCGATGCGCGCGACGAAGCGCGCCTGCCAATGGTGTACGACGCGCAAGGGCGCGCGGTCGGACCGCTGGCGTTTTTCGCGGGCGTCGTCGGCGTGTATATCGCGATAGACGGCGAGCCCGTGTTCGTCATCGTCGATCACAAGCGCATCGGTCCGTCCCAGTACTCGGCATCGGAGTACGAATGGGTCGGCTATCCGTCCGTCGGGTACGCGTCGGCCGACTGCAGCGGAAGCGTGTTGGTTCCCTTATCGGCCAGTCCAACGCCGTCCATCGCGGTCAGAGACGGTGTCGACGTGACGGTTTATACCGCCGTCGAGGGGTATTCCGGCAATGTGCATGTGTGGTCGTTGAGGCAGACGGATGGTTCCGGCGCGACCTCATGCAGCCCGACGCCGTACGACCAAGGCTCGCTGTATTGGGCGGTCAGAAGCACGTATCCGCTGACTCAGCGTCATCCCGAACCGTTGCGCATCGTCTTCTGATGCGGTCGGAGTGCGGTCCTCATGGAGGCCGATATGAAACGCTTCCTGGCTGGAGCACTGTTCGCGCTCTATACGATCGCGCCGCTTGCGGACGATTCTGCGCATCACGCGAAACATCGCCTCCTAAGAGTCTTCGATGCGAACGGACGCGTGATCGGCAATCTCGCAAGTTTCAGCGGTCAAAACGGTGTCGCGTTCACGGCCGGGGACGCGACCACCGTCGTGCCCATCACGCGGATCCAGGACGCGAGCTTCCACTTCTCCGCGACCGATTTCCAATGGCTCGCTGTTTCGTCCGGCCAATTCACGTCGACGGATTGCAGCGGCGATCCCGTCATCCTGTCCGCGTGGAGACCCCGGTTCGCGATTCCGGTCAGACGGGGTGGCGAGGTCACGGTGTACTTCGCCTCCGCAGGTCCGGCGGTGCCCTTGACCGTCCGCTCCAGCTTCGGGGGCACCGGTCCGCCCGTATGCAACCAATATCCGAGCCCTTTGACGATCGCGGGGTACCCCGCAGCCGCGAAGCTCGTCATTACCCGTGATCATCCGGAGCCGCTCAGAATCCGATATTGACAAGCGTGACTTCTATCGCTGCCCGTTGCAGGCAGGCCATAAACGGCCCGAAGCGCGAGAGAGGCACGGTATTCAGGAAGCTGCTCGATGTCCCGCGACTGAGGAGCCATTGGTATCAGGAATGCGTCCAGCTCAGAACCCGACGCCTACGCCGACGCCCACTCCCGATCCAAAGCTGCCACCGCCAATGCCAACGCCGATGCTGGGGCCCGGCGCGTAGTAGCCGGGTCCATATACGGGCTCGCTGTAGCCGTACGGCGGAGCGGCAACGCATCCGGAGAACGCTACGGCAAGGGTCAAAAGACCGAAGAGTTTGAACATGAAGACCTCCCGTGTTGGAATAGATAGCAAGCTCTGAGCCTGTTTCGGGGGCGGCATCCAGATGCGGCCCTTCTGCTGTCCGGTGACGGCACCGCGACGTCCCTTATCAATCGTTCCCCATGCTGACAGGCGCTCTAGCAAACCTGCGAACCTCCCTCCCGTTGAGTGAGGGTGGACCCTACGGCACCACTGCGGCCTTCGGAAGTTTTCGTCGAGCCTCCCCGCGGGCCGCCGCAAAACTTGCATTCGACCCTTCCCCCCGCTATACCTCAAAGAATCGGTAGTAAATCTGTAAGGAACAGGTTGTTGCCCGGGTGCTCGCACTTCCCGCCGGCGTGAAGTCTCGTCTGGACTGCGGGCAGCGTTCGAATCCTAAGACCGAAAAAGGAAACGACATGTACCAGCAGACCTACAACCCGTTGGGCAACGTATTCCTTTCGACGATCGTCGCGGCCATCCCCATTCTGACGCTGCTCTACTTCATCGCGCTGCATCGCCATCGCGATTCGCAGGGCAACGTCCATCTCGGCATTTCAGCGCCTTACGCGGCGTTGTTCGGCGTGATCGCCGCGTTCATCGTCTCCTGTCTGGTGTTCCGGATGCCGGTGGCCTCGGCGGTGTCGGCGTTCGCGCTCGGCTCGCTGTCCGGTTTTCTCGGCATCATCTGGATCGTGCTGGCCGCGATGTTCCTTTACACGATGAGCGTCGTCACCGGCAAGTTCGAGATCGTCAAGGAATCGATCGTCCATATCTCGTTCGACCGCAGGCTGCAATGCGTGCTGATTGCGTTTTCGTTCGGCGCGATCATCGAAGGCACGTCCGGATTCGGCACGCCCGTGGCGATCGCCGGCGCGGTGATGGTCGGGCTCGGCTTCAGGCCGTTTCAGTCCGCCGTGCTCAACCTGCTCGCGAATACGGCGCCGGTCGCGTGGGGCGCGATCGGCACGCCGATCGTCACGCTCGCCGCCGTGAGCGAGCTCGATCAGGTCACGCTCTCCGCGATGGCCGGCCACCAGTTGCCGTTCGTATCGCTGCTCGTGCCGTTCTGGCTCGTCGCGACCTTCGTGAAGATGGAGGGCGGATCCTGGAAGGAAGTCTTCGAAGTCTGGCCGGCGATGCTGTGCGCGGGCGGATCGTTCGCGCTGATGCAGTTTTACGCGTCCGGAAGTCACGCGCTCCATCTGATGACCGATGTGGTGTCGGGCGTGTTTTCGGTGATCTGCACGGCGCTGTTCCTGCGCTTCGTCTGGCATCCGAAGACGCGCTTTCTGCTCAGGTCCGAGCGCGAGGCGCTCGCGCGGCAGGGCAAGAGCACGGCCACGGTCGCGACCGACAAGTCGGAGTGGAAGTACAAATACTCTGTCGGCGAAACCGTGTATGCGTGGATGCCCTGGGTGATTCTGATCGCGTGTTGCGCGCTGTGGGGCGTGCCCGAATTCAAGAAATTCCTCAACAGCCTGTTCGCCGGTGTCACCTTCTCGACGACGCTCCTCGGCTCGCCCTTCAAAGGCACGCTGTCCTTGCCCGTCTGGGACATGCCCGCGCTGCACAACCTCGTGCATCGGATGCCGCCGGTCGCGCCCGTCAACGCCAAAGCGGAAGCGGCCCGCTTCACGATCAACTGGCTATCG
Organism: Caballeronia sp. INML1; assembly: GCF_023631085.1. Lineage (NCBI taxonomy): Bacteria > Pseudomonadati > Pseudomonadota > Betaproteobacteria > Burkholderiales > Burkholderiaceae > Caballeronia > Caballeronia sp. INML1. The sequence continues at coordinate 128,241 of NZ_JALQDT010000055.1, forward strand.
GCGGCGGGCACCGGCGTGTTCGTCGCGGCCATGCTGTCGGGCTTCGTGCTGCGTCTGTCCGCCGTGCAATGGAAGGACGCCTTCATGCAGACCATGCGCCGCATGAAGATTCCCGTGCTGGTGATCGCGCAGGTGCTGGGCCTCGGCTTTCTTACGCGCTACTCGGGCACCGACGCGGTGCTCGGACTCGCTTTCACGGGCGCGGGCGTGTTCTACCCGTTCTTCGCGGCGTTCCTCGGTTGGCTCGGCGTGTTCCTGACCGGTTCGGACACGGCGTCGAACGCGCTCTTCGGCAGTTTGCAGCGCATCACCGCGCAACAGCTCAACCTGAATCCAATCCTGATCGTCGCGACGAATTCGACGGGCGGCGTGATGGGCAAGATGATCGATGCGCAATCGATCATGGTCGCATGCGCCGCGTGCTACGACGATCCCAAGGAACGCGCTTTTGCGCTCGGGCCGATCTTCCGGACCGTGTTCTTCCATTCGATCGCGGGCGCGGCGGTGATCGGCGTGATTGCGATGCTGCAGGCGTATGTGTTTCCGTGGATGATTCCGGTGCCGCCGCAATGACGCCAGCTCAATAACGCGCGTAAACGATGCCGAGTATCTTCGCCTCGTCGTCGAAGATTTCGAGCATGTCGGTGAGCGCCTGCACCGGCCCCGCGTTAATGACGAAGCATGCGTAGGCGGGACGCGGGCCGCTCTTCGCGTCTAGGTAGCCCGGCATGCTCATCGCGACCATCTGACCGTTGGTCACGGTCGCACCGCTTTTGACGCTGACGTGCGCCCTGCCGGCGACATTCTTGCCGGTGTAGCCCGCGTCACTCAGCGAACGCCCCACCAACTCGCGGCGCGACATGTCCCGCTGGATCGCAAGATAGTTGCGGAAGTCATTGAGTAGTCGGAGATGCCCGTACTGCTCATGCTCGATCATGGCCTCGAGCGACTTGTCACGTTCACCAGCGACACAAGAGAATGCGCACCGGAACCTTATATAACGAGAATGGACTGGACATCACGTGAGTGAGTGAGTGGAATCGCCGTCGCACCGCAAGTGCCCCTCCTCGCATGGCAATGAGATACAGATAGCAAGACGACCACGTGTCTGCCCAATGAAACGTCGACCGGCAGTAGTACGTCGTCTTCCTCACCGCCCGTAATGGCCGGATCGCGCACCTGCGCGAATATTTCGATCGCCGTTCATACCGCTGCGGTTACCGTTCACGCCCGGCGTCGATGTTGCGGGCACCGTCATCGCGGTAGGACGCAACGTCACCACGCTGGCACCAGGCGACGAGGTGATGGGGTTTATCGGCATCGTCGGTGCCTTCGCCACGCGCGCTGTTGTCGACGCTGCCCGGCTTGCGCGCAAACCGGCGTCCCTTGGTTTCCTCGAGGCGGCTGCGGTTCCCGCTGCGTCGCTCAACGGCCTGGCAGGCGCTGCACGAGTATGGCGCGTTGCAGGCCGGTCAGACAGTTCTGATTCATGCCGCAGCAGGTGGTGTGGGCAGCGTCGCTGTGCAACTTGCGAGACTGGCGGGCGCCCACGTGAGCGCCACCGCGTCGGCCGGCAATCGGGACTAGGTGCAAAGCCTCGGCGCCACGGACGTGATCGACTACAACCGAGAACATTTTGCGGCGCGCACATCGAAATTCGATGTGGTGCTGGACCTGGTGGGTGGCGATACGCAGGCCCGATCGTGGTCCGTGCTGAAGCCGGGAGGAACACTAGCGTCTACCGTCAGCAAGCCGGACCCAGTCCTTGGCAACCATGTCGGTGCCACCGGCAAAAACTTCGCCACGCGCGCCGATGAAGCGCTGCTTACAACGTTAGCCGCCCTCCATGGCTCAGGCCAATTGGGCACGCACATCGATTCGGTCTTCCCTTTTCCAAAGGCAAGCCATGCTCTTGCACGGAGCATGAGCGGCCACGTGCGCGGGAAGGTGATACTCGATATGGGCGCTTATCGAAGCTCAGGTCCCGAAGCGGACCGCCGGCGAGAGCGTAAATGATTCGCGCATGTCCCGCACCTCTTCGACCGGTGTCCGGCCAAACAGGCGCTTGAACTCCCGGCTGAACTGAGACGCGCTTTCGTACCCAACGCGTCCGGCTGCCGCCGCCGCAGTCACACCATCACGGATCATCATGAGGCGCGCCTGATGAAGGCGGGTGGACTTGATGTACTGGATCGGCGATGTCTGGGTCACCGTACGGAAATTAGCGTGAAACGCGGGAACGCTCATGCCCGCTTCCTCGGCAAGACGCGCGACGTTGAGCGGCTCCGCATATTCGGTGTGGATCCGCTTGAGTGCCCGCGCCACTCGTCCGAAGCGGCCGTGATGTGCCAGCGCCGCACGCATTGCCGCACCCTGCTCGCCAGTGAGTACGCGATAGCAGATTTCGCGCACGATCGCCGGCCCCAGTACCTGTGCATCGAGCGGCTCAGTCAACGCTTCCAGCAACCGTATTGTCGCGCCCGCGAGCTTGTCGTCCAGCGGTGTGGAGACGATGCCTGCTGGCGCCGCTTCGGGATGCTGCCTAGCCGCACCGATGTGCGCGATGAGCTCGCTCAGTTCGAGCAGGTCCAGCCGGATTGATACCGCAAGCATTGGCTCGTCCGGCGAGGCCTGCGTTTCCGTCGAGAACGGTAGGGGGACGGACAGCACGAGATAGTGCTGCGCATCGTAGACGTACACCTCGTTGCCAAGGAATCCAAGCTTGCGCCCCTGGCAAACGATCACGATGCTCGGCTCGTACAAAACGGGCGTGCGCCCGAGCGGGCGATCAGATCGCATCAGCCGCACGGTATCGAGCGCCGACTGGGTGTAACCCTCGCTGGGTGCAAGTTTCTCCAGTAGCCGGACCATCCGGATGGAAACCGGATTGCGATTGTTTCGCACCACGCTCTCCCGAAGTTTCGACAGACAGCATTTTATTCACCTCCGCTGTATGCGCCAACCGAATCAATAGGATTAGGCAACGATGGCATCGCTCCATGTATTCGCCTGCGATGCCGTCTTTCCTACCATTCATTCACCGGCCGATGAACACATAGCGGTTCAACAGGCCGAGCTCCGGCAAGGTCGTCCTCCGCGCTATCAGTGACAGGCGCGGCCAATTTCGAACCAACAATAGGAGTATGCAAGATGGCAATCTCATCCACCGAGTCCAAAGTTATTCTGATCACCGGCGCAAGCAGCGGCATTGGCGAAGGCGCCGCCCGTTTGCTCGCGGCGCAAGGCCATCGGCTTGTCATCGGCGCGCGCCGCACCGACCGGCTCGTCGAGCTGACGGAGTCGCTGCAGTCAGCCGGCGGCATCGTCCGCTACCGCGAACTCGACGTCACCTCATCCGAGGACGTCGCGGCCTTCGCCCGCTTTGCGCTCGATACGTTTGGCCGCATTGACGTGCTTGTCAACAATGCCGGGGTGATGCCCTTGTCGCCGTTGAACGCGCTGAAGGTAACCGAGTGGAACCGGATGATTGACGTGAACATCCGTGGCGTACTGCACGGCATTGCGGCGGTCCTGCCGGCCATGGAGCAGCAGGGCCAAGGCCAGATCATCAATATCTCGTCGATCGGTGGGCTATCCGTAACGCCGACCGCAGCCGTCTACTGCGCCACCAAGTTTGCCGTGCGCGCCATTTCCGACGGGCTGCGTCAGGAGACCGACAAGGTCCGCGTGACGGTGATCTGCCCGGGCGTCGTGGAGTCCGAACTGGCCGATTCGATTTCCGACGACACCGCACGGTCGGCCATGCAGGAGTTCCGCCGCATTGCCATCGCACCTGACGCCATCGCTCGCGCCATCGCCTACGCCGTAGAGCAGCCGGCGGATGTCGACGTCAGCGAAATAGTCGTGCGGCCTACCGCAAGCCCGTTCTGAAAGTTGGGCACCTATCACTCAACCGATCTGGCCAACCATCAAGGAAACCATCATGACATCACGCAATCGAGAAACCGGAACGTTCGCGGGCAAAATCGCTATCGTTACCGGCGCGGCCAGCGGCATTGGCCTGGCGACTACGGAACTGCTCCATGCCCAGGGTGCAGACGTAATCGCGGTGGGGCGCAGCGCCAATGTCGAGGCGCTTGCCCGCCCCGGCATCGTGCCCCTCATCGCCGACGTGGCCCGCGAGGAAAGCGCGGTGCAGGCTGTCGCAGCTGCGGTGGACAGATTCGGCAAGCTCGACATCCTCGTCAACAATGCCGCGATCATCATCAACAAGCCCGTCGTCGAAATGTCGCTTGAAGACTGGAACAGCATCCAGTCAGTCAATGCCACAGGTGCGTTTCTGTTCTCACGCGAAGCCATGCGCGTGATGGTGCCGGCAAAGACCGGCGCCATCGTCAACGTGGGTTCGTACGCGTGCTATCAGGCATTCCCGACGATCGCAGCCTATGCGGCCTCGAAGGGCGCGCTGGCGCAATTGACGCGCGCCTTGTCGCTGGAAGCCATCGACCATGGCATTCGCGTCAACGCGGTCGGGTCGGGCGACGTCATCACCAACATCACCAATCACATCCACGCTGACGGTCAGGCATTCCTCGCCGAGCACGGCAAAAAGGCGCCGATCCGCCGCGCGGCCCACCCGAAGGAAATTGCAGAGGTGATTGCTTTCCTGGCCTCGGAAAAGGCCAGCTTCATGGTTGGCGCCGTAGTGATGGCCGATGGCGGCATGAGCGTCGCACTCCCGTAAAGACATTGCACACCCGACTTTTCTACTCGAGGACTTTCATCATGAAATCAGCATCCCGTACCTGGTTTATCACTGGTGCATCGAAAGGCGTCGGCCAGAAGCTCGTCCGTCATCTGCTTGAGCAAGGCCACCGCGTGGCCGCGACCTCGCGCACCGCAGCTTCGCTGACGGAAGCGTTCGGTCAGGCATCCGACCACTTCCTTCCGCTCGAAGTGGACCTTACCAGCGAACAGAGCATCCGACAGGCAATCGAGAAGTCCGTGCAGACATTTGGCGCCATCGATGTGGTCGTGAATAACGCCGGATATGCTCAGCAAGGAACGGTCGAGGCACTGTCCGAAGGTGAGCTTCGTCAGAATTTCGAAGTTAACTTCTTTGCCCCAGCGGCTGTACTGCGCCATGCGCTGCCGCATCTGCGCAGGCAGCGCAGCGGACACATCATCAACATCTCGTCGATTGTTGGCTACCAGGGCGGATATGCCGGCTGGGGCAGCTACGTTTCGAGCAAGTTCGCGCTGGCGGGTTTGACGGAGTCGCTGGCCGCCGAAGTTGCTGAACTCGGCATTCGCGCTACGGTGGTGTATCCGGGCCCGGTCCGCACCGACTTCCTGTCGAACGGGGCGCTGGCAGTGGCAAAGCGGCAGATCGACGATTATTCGGAGGCGAAGGCGTCGCTCGACCTGCACCTGGACACGCTGCACGGCCATCAGGCGGGAGACCCAGACAAGCTGGCACTGCTGATCATCCAGGCAGCCAGTGTCGAGACACCGCCCTTGCATCTGTTCGCCGGCAGGATCGCCAACGACCTCGCAGCAGTCAAGGCCAAAGCAGTCGCTCAGGATCTCGACGCGTGGAGGGGCTCTTCCGAAGCCACCGACTTCGCGGACTGAGTCCTGGCGAAAGCCTCCGGTACTGAAGGAGGCGCTGGTGCTTACCACCGGCTAGTTCATTTCTTTGGTGCTGCAACAGCCATAGGCTGTTGCGCCCTGCGACTACCAGATGCGCTCTTTTGCAATCGCATTTGTCTCAAGGAACAGGAACCATGAGAAACGAAACGTCAAAAGTATGGCTCGTGACCGGCTGCTCGACTGGTTTCGGGCGCTTTATCGCTGAACATCTTCTCAATAGCGGCGATAAGATCGTCGCTACCGCCCGCAAGTCGGAAACGATCGCCGAATTGCAATGGAAGGGGGATGCGATTGTTCTACCCTTGGATGTCACAGATCGGGAGCAGTGCCGGAAAGTGGTCGAAGCCGCAGAAGCACATTTCGCCCGGATCGATGTTCTGATCAACAATGCGGGTATCGGCTTTTTCGGAGCGGTGGAAGAAACCGCGGAATCCGACGCGCGGCGACTGCTCGAGGTAAATTTCTTCGGCACTGCAAATATGATTCATGCTGTGTTGCCCGGGATGCGCGCGCGCCGCAGCGGAATGATCGTCAACCTGACTTCGATCGGCGGAATGGTCGGGTTTACGGGCGTCGGTTACTACTGTGCCAGCAAGTTTGCCGTGGAGGGACTGTCGGACACGCTCCGCAAAGAGGTCGAACCATTAGGCATCAAGATCATGACCGTCGAGCCAAGCGGCTTTCGAACGGAATGGCCGAGTTCCTCAGGTGAAGCTCAAACTATCATCGAAGATTATGACCGCACGGCCGGCGACGCTCGCCGCGCTTATCACGCCTCGGTAGGGCACCAGCGGGGCAACCCGGCGCGTGCTGCCGAAGCAATTCGAGAAGCAGCGCTTGCCGCCCAATCGAGCTCGAGAGTCTTATGACCAACCGCGAGTCCCGCATGAGCGCGGAAAGTCGATACTTTCATTTTGGGCACCTACTGACATGTTCAGACGACGAAGCAGCTTTTTGTCGGATCTTGGTTCCCCCCGGTTTTTTTGCAAGGACCTGCGCGCCCGTCGTGACAACGCGCCAGACGGCCATTTCAAAAGAGAAGTGAAACATCGCCACAATATTGGCGTTCTAATGAGGTTTCCGAAAAGTCGACACTTTATTGTCTCGCTGAGGATTCCCTAGAATTTCATTCTGAGCATGAAGCCCAGCGTGAATGGGAGATCGCTCGACGGTATCGGCGGAATCAGAATGATATTCGCGCCGACGTGCTTGTATTCGAGCATGATGAGCGGCGCGGCCACGGGCCCGACCATATGGTTATGCCCGATGCCATAACTGCCGTAGTCGTAGCCGGAGATGAGGCCGGCCATCACGGCGAGCCTGATGTAGTTCCAGTGAAGAAAGTCCGGGCCCCAGACGCCGCCGCCATAGAACGATGGCTTCGACAGCGAATTGCGGAAGTAGCCGCCCGTTACCGCCCATTGCGGCGCGACCCAGCATTCCGCGCCGATGCCGGGATTGAACTGCTCGAAATCCTTGTCCGGATGAAAGTGATGCGAAGCGACCATCGCGTCGATCCAGAGGCCGTCTCCACACCAGCTCGCGTGCGCGGCTGGTGTCCAGGCCGACGCGGCGACGGCGACGGCCGTCAACACGTGCGCGCGGAAGGTTCGGAAACGGGACAGCCATGTGCGCATGGGTTCTCCGCCGTCGCGCGCAGGCGATGGCGCCTTTTTTGAGATGGAGGTCGAGGCGAACTCTACCTGATCGCCGCATTTTTGTGTGTGCTGACGAAAAGCGCGTGACGGCTTGCGCACGCTTTCATGATCTCGGCGAAACTTGTCGAAATTTTCTTGTACGTGTATCCGAGGCAAAGCGCGATGAACGTTTATAAGTGTCTCGTTCCTTTTCTGGCGGCGGCCGCGCTGACGGCGTGCACGCCGCTGCAGGTCGTTACGCATCATGTGTCGTCGAGCGAATCGAGCGTGCCGCCGGGACGTTATCAGCTCGATCCGCATCACTGGAACGTAAGCTTCGACGTCGATCATTTTCACTACTCGCGCTTCGTCATCCGATTCGACAGGACAACCGCGCAACTCGACTGGAATGCGGACGGCATGTCGCGAAGCTCGGTGCGTGCGACCATCGACGCGTCGAGCGTCAACACCAACGTGCCGCTACTCGACCGCATGTTGAAAGGGCCGGACATGTTCGATGTCGAGCGGTATCCGAGCATCGTTTTCGTCAGCACGGCTTTTCAGCGCACGGGCGACGACAAAGGTGTATTGACGGGCGACCTGACGATACGCGGCACGACGAAGCCCGTTACGCTGAACGTGACCTTCAACGGGCATGCGGTCAATCCGCTTACGAAGCAGGAAACGCTGGGCTTTTCAGCCGATGGACATTTCAGCCGCGCGAAGTTCGGATTGACGACGTGGTATCCAGCCGTCGGCGACGATGTGCACGTCGCCATTCAGGCCGAATTTTCGAAAGCGCCGGCTGTTTCTGCTCAATGACAAGCCAATGACGAGCAGCGTTCAAGCTGCGGTCCAGTCGAGCACGACCTTGCCGCTGTTCCCGGAGAGCATCGTGTCGAACGCCTGCTGATAGTCGTCGACGGCAAAGGTGTGTGTGAGGATCGGCGATAAATCGAGGCCGCTTTGCAGCATCGCGACCATCTTGTACCAGGTCTCGAACATCTCGCGTCCGTAAATGCCCTTGATTTCGAGTCCCTTGAAGATCACCTGATTCCAGTCGATCGCGGTCTGTGCCGGCGGAATGCCGAGCAGCGCGACCTTGCCGCCGTGATTCATCGATTCGAGCATCGCCGTGAATGCGCTCGGCACACCCGACATTTCCAGACCGACGTCGAAGCCTTCGGTCATGCCGAGTTCGCTCATCACGTCACGCAGGTTTTCGTTCGCAACATTGACCGCGCGCGTCGCGCCCATCTTGCGGGCGAGTTCGAGGCGATAGTCGTTGACATCGGTGATGACGACGTTGCGGGCGCCCACATGCCGCGCGATCGCGGCGGCCATCACGCCAATCGGCCCGGCGCCGGTAATCAGTACGTCTTCGCCGACGAGATTGAAGGAAAGCGCAGTGTGCGTCGCGTTGCCGAACGGATCGAAGATGGCGGCGAGATCGTCGGAGATATCGGGCGGAATCTTGAATGCGTTGAACGCAGGAATCACGAGATATTCCGCGAACGCGCCTTCGCGGTTCACGCCAACGCCGACCGTGTTGCGGCACAAGTGACGACGGCCCGCGCGACAGTTGCGGCAGAAGCCGCAGGTGATATGGCCTTCACCGGACACGCGATCGCCGATGGCGAATCCGCGCACTTCCTGACCCATCTCCACGATTTCGCCGACGTACTCGTGCCCGACATGCATCGGCACAGGAATTGTCTTCTGTGCCCAATCGTCCCACTTCCAGATGTGGATGTCGGTGCCGCAAATCGCTGTCTTGCGGATCCGGATGAGAACGTCGTTGTGGCCGACTTCGGGCCGCTTCACGCGCGTCAACGTGAGGCCGGGTGCGCGTTCGAGTTTGGCGAGGGCTTTCATTGCGTTTGTTCCTGACGTGTGGTCTTCGTGGTGCTTCTTCGAAGGTCGAGGGCTCGTGGCCCGTTCCTCGTGGTTTATGCGCATAAAGTCCGCGGTGCTGCTCAGCGGATGACGCCGAGCGAGCGGCCGACGCGCGCGAACGCATCGACTGCGCGATCGATCTGTTCGGGCGTATGCGCCGCACTCATCTGCGTGCGGATGCGCGCGCGTCCCTTGGGTACGACGGGGTAGGAGAAGCCGATTACATAGACGCCTTCTTCGAGCAACGCATCGGCCATCTTCGAGGCGAGTTGCGCGTCGCCGAGCATGACCGGGATGATCGGATGTTCGCCGGGGACAAGGTCGAAGCCGAGCGAGGACATCGCGCGGCGGAAGTGCGCGCCGTTCTCGCGGACACGCCGGCGCAATGTCGCGCCTTCAGCGCTGTCGAGCAGTTCGAGCACCTTCAGCGATGCCGCCGCGATACTCGGCGCCAACGAGTTAGAGAACAGATACGGCCGACTACGCTGACGCAGCAGGTCGGTGACCTCCTTGTGCGCGGCGACATAGCCGCCTGATGCGCCGCCGAGCGCCTTGCCGAGCGTTCCGGTGATGATGTCCACGCGATCCAGTACGCCGCAGTGCTCCGGCGTTCCGCGTCCGCCTTCGCCGATGAAGCCCACGGCGTGCGAGTCGTCGACCATCACAAGCGCGCCGTAACGGTCGGCGAGATCGCAGATCCCGGCAAGGTTCGCGATGATGCCGTCCATCGAGAAGACGCCGTCGGTCGCAATCAGTTTGAAGCGTGCGCCGGCGGCGTCGGCTTCCTGGAGGCGCGCCTCGAGATCCGCGAGGTCGTTGTTCTTGTAGCGCAGACGCCGCGCCTTCGAAAGCCGCACGCCGTCGATGATGCTGGCGTGATTGAGCTCGTCGCTAATGATGGCGTCTTCCTCTGTCAGCAGCGTCTCGAAAAGGCCGCCGTTCGCGTCGAAGCAACTGGAATAAAGAATTGCGTCGTCGGTGCCAAGAAATTGCGCGATCGCCTGCTCGAGTTCCTTGTGCACGGTCTGCGTGCCGCAGATGAACCGTACGGACGCCATGCCGAAACCGTCGGCGTCGAGACCAGCCTTCGCGGCCTCGATGAGGCGGCGATCGTCCGCAAGACCGAGGTAGTTGTTGGCGCAGAAGTTCAGCACGCCGCTTCCGTTCGCGAGCCGGATATCTGATGACTGCGGGCTTGCGATTACGCGCTCCGTTTTATAGAAGCCTGCAGAGCGAATTTCGTCGAGTGTCGAACGCAGATGGGAGAGATATCGGTCTTTCATCGCAATCCTTTGTTTGGCCTGATCGTGGTGTCCGGCCGCGCAGTGCGCGCGAGCGGCCCTTAGCCCTGTTATAGTGCATTCATCGCATCGGACACGTTCGATATTTCGAACTTATTTTCGATATGCCGAACACTTTAAGGGATTGATCGATTCATGGCAAGCACGGTTTCGGAAGGAAAAACAGGCGACCTCGCGGGGGCCGGTGCGACGCCACCGCGCGTCGGAGAGATCATTCAACGCTTGCGCAATGAACGGAAGCTGACGCTCGACGATTTATCGCGGGCGGCCGGCGTGTCGAAGTCGATGCTGTCGGAAATCGAGCGCGACAAGGCGAATCCGACGATTGCGGTCGCCTGGCGACTGACCAACGCGCTCGGCATCAGTCTGGATCAATTGTTCGCGCAGCAGAGGCCGGTCGAAGCAATCCGCGTTGCCGGGCCGCACGAAATACCGACGTTGACCGGCGATAACGGTGGTTATCAGTTGCGTGTGTGGGGACCGATAGAACTAGCGGGCAAATTCGAATGGTATGAACTCACACTGCAATCGGGCGCCGCGCTCACGTCGAACGCGCATGAACCGGGGACGCGTGAGCACGTGACGGTGCTAAACGGGACGATCGAAGTGGATGCGTCGGGTTCGACGCGTCGGCTCAAAGCGGGAGAAACGGCGCGCTACGCGGCGGACGAAGCGCATGCGGTCCGCAACGTCGGACGCGCGGAAGCCAAGGCGCTGCTCGTGGTGATTCACGGCTGACGCGTCCGCGGCAACTTTATGCGCACAAAGCCCGCGACAATAGTTCACCCGCAATGAAAAACGGGACGCGCATCGGAGCACGTCCCGCCGGAAACGGCGCCAACGTCGCGGCGCCGAAACGCCCGTCTTACGGGTTCTTCTTCACAGTGTCCTTCAGATCTTCGCGCGCATCGCCCACGCCTTTCTGGACCTTGCCCGCAGCCTGTTGCAGATCGCCCTTGGCTTCCTGAGCCGTGTCGCCAGTTACCTTCCCGACGCCCTCATTGATCTTGCCCTTGACCTGCTTGCCGACGCCTTCGACTTGATCCTTATTCATCTCAGTTCTCCCGTGGTTTGCAGCGGTGTTGGCCGCGCGGTGCCGTCGAACGCACGCAGTAGCGTCTGCGCGTTCAGCTCGGAAGATTTCCCAAGCATGGTTCCACGATGCGCTTCGACGGCCGGCACGCATAGCAGCGAATGTCTGAATCGCACGTAGGCGGAATCGCACATACACCCGGGTCGAGTAGCGCGACGCTATTTTCATTGCAACAAGTACTGTATGTTTATACAGTATAATGAGACCGGTTGGGAAAAGGGGTGAATCATGGAGTCGAATGGCGAGAACCTGAGCAGGCGGCAGTTTGCCCGCGCCGTGCGCGACCTGGAGCGCATCACGCGTCAGATCGCAGGGCGTTACATCGACAAAGGCGTGCCGTTGACCTGGCGGCTATTGCACGCAATCGAGGCCGAGGCCGTCGCGGACCTCGGGTTTGCCGGACGGCACGAAGCCGCATTGCGTGAACTGTTTGCGCGTCCCGACGACTTTCATTTCCCTGAGACGGACGACGTAGTCGATGTTGCATCGTCCGACGCGTTGCCCGCCGTTTTCGCTTTCGCCGTAGACGCTTACGAGCGCGCAGCCCGACAAGGGCAACCGCGGGCGGTCATCGGCGCGCACTGACGTGGCACCCGGGGACGCGGCGATGCCGACGTCCCCGGTTCCATCTCACCCGGCATCGAATAGCTTCAAGGCGCAAAGTCGGCCGACATGTCCGCATCGGAACGCGCTTCGAGCTTGCCGTTCCGACACGCGGCACGAAACACCTCGTAATCCTTCTCCACCTGATCCGCGTAGCTCCGCCCGTAACGCACCAGCACTTCGGCCATGCGATCGCTGTTGCCGAGATAGCCCGAAATGTCCGGCGCGCGTCCGCCTGCCTTCGCGTGCGCGCGGGCAAGTGCCCAGCCGCAAAGCGCGGCGTATTCGCGAAAGGCGTCGTCGCTCAGGTTTTCGAGTTCGGCGGAAATTTTCATGTCGCGCAACTGACGGATGTACAGCGTACGTCCGAGCGGCCCTGTCGCCCAGCCGAGGAACGGGTCCGTGGCCGCCTGCATCAGACGTTGACCATGAACGACGCGCTGTCCATCGTGCCCGGAATGGTCCACGTCTCTCGCGTGCTTCGCGTATCTCGCGACAACCGACGTCGATGCTTCCTTCATCTGCAAAAAAAGCGGTTTGTCGTGGTGGTCGGTTAGCAACAGGACGAAGCAACGCGTGCCGACACTGCCCACGCCTACCACCTTGAACGCGACGTCCTGCAGCGCGAATTGCGACAGCAGCCTCGCCCGCTCCGGCGTCAGCGTGGCCACGTACTTCAGCATGAGCGCCTCGAAAATCTCGTCGCGCCTGCCTTTCAGCGTCATCCAGCCATCGTTTTTGTCGATCAGCGTGCTCTTGCCCTGAATGTGGAATACGGCAGGCGGCGCATCGCGAATGCGCCAGGCGTCGCAGGTCCGTTCCGCGAGCTTCGGCAGCATCGTCTCGTGCGTGCGGCGCGACGCCCGGTCGATGCCGCGCTTGATGCGCCGCCGCGCGTCCTCGCTCTGCAGCGTGTCGTGCATGCGATCGAAAGTGATGCGCTCGTACCAGAGATCGAGCACGCTCATTTCGGCGTACTCGCGCAGATGCGTCTGATAGCTGCGCGCGGCGCGAAAAGCGAACTCGTCGGCGGCAAGATCTCCGTGGCCGAGATGCCGACCGGCGATCGTGAAGCTCGCAACGAGCCGTTTCAGATCCCATTCCCAGGGTCCGGGCGCGGTTTCGTCGAAGTCGTTGAGATCGAAGATGAGCGCGCGCTCCGGCGTCGCGAATCCGCCGAAATTGGACAAATGACAGTCGCCGCAAATTTGAATCGCGATGCCGCTGTCCGGCGTGGTGGCCAAATCATGCGCCTGCAAAATGGCGCTCCCGCGATAGAAGGTGAACGGCGAAACCAGCATGCGGCCGTAGCGCAAAGGGATCAGCGCACGCACGCGGCCTTCGCTGCTTATCCGCAAGAGCTCGATCGGATCGCGGTCGATGTCGCCAATCGCCTCTTGTGCGCTTCGCGGCGTGCGCTCGCGCGCGGCGCGTCCCGTTGCACGGCGTTGCCGCCAGGATAGCTGGGGCATCACTCACTCCATTTTGCTCTTGTGCTTGCGGGCGGAAGGAAGCCGTATCGACGACAGTAGTGACCAAACGCACCGGCGGCAAGACAGTGTTCGACACTTTTGCGAACACCTCTGCTTGACGTTCCGCGCGTGAAGCCCGACCCTGTGCGCAGTGCAACACAGTGCGCAACGCGCCTTCCGAACACTATGCCGAACACTCCCGATCTTTTTGACCAACAGCGCGCCGACTGGCAGGCCGATCCGCACGCCGCTTTCGATGCATGGCTCGCCCAGCAGTCGTTCCGGGCGTCATCGGCGGATGTGTATCGCGCGCAGTGGGGCAACTTTCTCGAGTGGCTGGCCGCGAAGCGCGCGACGCTGCATACGGTGCAACGTCCCGTGATCGAGCAGTTCGTCGCGCAGCTGGACATCCGACGTCCGCAACGCATGCGCTATCTGAGGCTGATCGAGCGCGTGCTGGATCATGTGCGCGAGGTGGAATCGGCGGCGACGAATCCGGCGCGATTCATCGCTCAGGACGGCAACGCGGCATGGCGCAAAGCGCGCGACAACGAGCCGACCGGGTTTCTCACTCACGACGAGCGGGCGCTGCTCGTCGCGCATCTGTTTTCGCCTATGGGCGCGATGCCGGCCGGGCAGCGCTGGCGCGAGCGACGCGACCGGGCGCTGGTCGCCGTGTTTCTGGGCGGAGGCGTGAAAACGGGCGAAGCGGCGCAATTGACCGTCGACTGCTACGCGGCGGGCGCGCCGTATATCACCGTCGATGCGTCGAACCCGCTGTTGATCCGGCAAGCGCGGCTTGCGCCGTTCGCGGTCGAATTGCTCGACAACTGGATCAGCGAGCGCAAGACGGCAGATCTAGCGGGCGAGCTGCTGTTTCCGGCCGCGTCGTCCGGCCGCCACATGCACAAGGCGACTATGCTGCGCGCGATCGACGCTGTCGTGGCCGCGTCCGGCATCGCCGCATCACGCGTCGCGCGAGCGAGTCCGCAGACGCTGCGCAACACGTACGCGGCGGAACACTTCGAAGACGGAACGGACCCCGAACGCGTCGGGCAATGGCTCGGATTTCAGCAGACGATCTCCGTGCATCGGCTGCTCCGTGCATGGCAGGATTGGATGGGTGAGCAAATACGGGAGCGGGATCTCGCTCAGGCGCGCGTTAGCGGAACGCCCGGCGGGGATTTACACACAGCCGTCGACGATCCCGAAAACCCTCACCTTTGACCCGATACGCCCGCGAGACGGCTCTCACGATGCGCTGACACGCGCCGAGCGGATAAAGCCGTCGACAGCCGCGAGCTTGGATGACGCTGCACCCGATGTCCGCTCGCAGTTCGGGCAGGAGAGTTCGTATTCGTCTTCGTGGCGCTGAAGTTCCGGTTCGCCCGTTTCGCACGCCGGACAGGCGGGGGGCGCCACGACGTGCGCATCCACTTGCGTACCCAGTCTGGCGATTTCGACGGAACTCAGGCGACCCTCGGCCGCCAGCGACGCAATCAACGCACCGACTTCAGCGCTGGCCCCGGACTGGACACGCTGAGCGTCGCGCTCTCGAACGAGCGCATCGATTTCGTCGGACTGCGCCCGCACTTGCGATTCGAGCCGATCCGCGCGACTTCTTGCAGCGCTAAGTTGTTGAATGAAATCAAATTCCTTCTGGCCTGCTTCGCGCGCGCCTGCCTGATAAGTAGCTGCCATGCCGCGCAAGGAGTCGAGCTCGACCAGCATCGGGTGAACGCGTCGTTCAGCTTCCTTGATTGCGTCCTTGATCTGCTGGGCGTAGTGCTCGGTGTTCTGGCGCAATTCGGCTTGCAGTTCGTCGACCCGGTCGCGAAGCCGCGCAGCCGACTCTTGCTCCTGCTGCAGGCGCGCCGCCAGGGTCTCGTTTTCCTTTTCCCAACGCGCGATGACCTCGCGTAGACCGGCCTGAGCGCCCGATCCCTCATTGCGCAGCGCCTTCAGTTCGGCTTCCAGGGCGGCGATCTGTGCAGCGTTGGCTTCGGCGCGTGCCTCCGCACGCTGATGGGCCTGCTCGATCGCCTCGCGACGAATGTTGGCATCCCGAACCTGCGCCTGCGCGGCCTGGACGGCCGCGTTGAGACGAGCTTTGTCGTCGTCGAGAGCTGCGAGTGCGAGTTTTTGAGCCTCGTCATAGAGCGCCGCCAGCAGTTCGCCTGCGCGTTGCTGCAACACCTCCGGCATCGCGCCGGCGTCGATGCGCACGCGCAGCGCCGTGCGCAGGCCCGCCCAAAAGGCTTCGATATCTTTGGGAATGTCGCTCGCGCTGCCCGTCTGTGTGAGTTCGCGGACGGTGGTGACTGAAGGTCGTATGCCGAGGTCGAAGAAAAGCCGCTTGCACGCGTGCTGAGAAAGATCTTGCCGTCGGGCGCCTGCGGTACGCATCGCTTCGATTTCCTGACGCAAGATGTCGCGGGTGTGCTGATTCATGTCCGAGAATAAGCCGTTCAACATAACGATCATAACGTTTTACGTGTTGAACGTTATGAAAATGGTTTGTTGATCTGCACCAATGTCCCTGTCAGACCGCTTCCTGCCGTTTTAAGCATTCGAGCCGGCGTCGTCGAGGTTATTCGTGAAACATCCTGAGATTGTGGCTACAAGCCTATGATTTAGCAAGGGATTTACGATATATGCGTTTTCCGGGCGATGTTTCACGCGTTTTGTATCGCAGCTAGCGAAAGAGACTCAGTGGCGCTTGAGAGTATTAGAAGTAAACACCCTTGAACCTTGTTAACCCTGTTAACGCCGCGGTAAAGCCTTATCCCATAAGGCTTTGCGGTTGATCGGGTGAGATTGTACGGGAACTATGGTGAAGCTATTCGGGAGGGATCGGTGACGGGCTTCGGGACAGTCAGTGAGCACCTGCGGGAGGGATCGTGAGGGGATTCAGGGAGCGTGGTAAACATCTAGGTGAGCGTATTCGGGAGACTAATACCCTGTCGGCGTTGCTATACGTGAATCCTCTCATGCCCAGCAATTGGGGAAAGGTGAGGATTCTCGGGAGGCGGCTAGATGGGGTGTTAACTACATGTATGAAGTAATAATTCCCGACAGGTGAGCGTTTACAGGAAAGGTTCGGGAACGAAGGTGAGTCTTTTCGGGCGAATGTGCAACATTGCGCTGCTCCCTGGTGTAGTTTTGATCGAAGAGTGAGCTTTTTCGGGAGTAATGGACTGGCGGCCGGGGGTGTTGAGCCGCAAGACTGCCCCTCGCGACCGAAACTTTCAGGCTCGACGATGTAAGGTGAGCATTTTCGGGAAGAGACAGCGTAGTACTGGCGAACGTTCTGTAGGAAAAGTACCCAGTTTATGGTGAGGAAATCCGGGATGTCACTTTGTCGAGTTGGATGGAGAGCGAGCGCCGCCGCTTCGTCCTGATGTCGTAACTCCCGTGAAATCAGATAGATAGGCCGAGGCCCGCGTGGTTGTGATGAGGGATGGTGAGCAAATTCGGGAGCGGCTGGTACCGCTAGTTTTCTGTAGCACAGCGTCAAAAGGTGAGGCTTTGCGGGAGCCGGTGTCCGCATAGCCACGCAGTGAAAGCGAGATAGGTGCCCAAAAAGGCGCGTTTTTCCGACGGCGACTCGCAAAGGTGAGCCTTTGCAGGAGCCCGAGGCCGTGCTTTTTGGTTCTTGCGCGCGCTTCAAGACTCAGTCGGTGAGCATTTACGGGAGGTTATTCCGTTGTGCGGACGCCGGGATAGGGCCTCGGCGTACATATAACGTCCGGTCCACCCGACTCGAAGGTGAGAGTTTTCGGGACGTCTTGCTGGGCTGGACGCAGAGTGAAGAGCGTTAGCGCTGGATTTGCACCTCAACCGTCACAATCGCGTGCTAGTTCATGTTCAAGTGCCGGAATGTCTCTCGCGTACCACACCTCATAATGCGCCAAAAAAATCGCAGGTGAGTGTTTTCGGGACCTGCGTTCGGACGTTGCGGGCACTTCCAGAAATCCCCGCATTTCGTTTACCCGTGCGGGCAGTGCTTATATGAGATGAACCCGATTGGTGAGCGGTGAGCGTTTACAGGAGCGCACCGCAGTGAGTCGAATGATTCGGACCAACCTCACCCCTCTATGGTGAAGTCGCCCCTATAGACGCGGTTCACCCCGATGGGTATCCTTGCTCGCAATATCGATCCTGACCATCTCATGGCCACCAAGCGCGCAAAGAAGACCGACGTAGTCAGCCCGAGCTCGGCGGAATTGCGCAAGGCGGTCGAGGCTATTGCGATTCAACCGAAGAGCGGCAAGATCACGCTGCTCACCCGAAAGCTCTTCAATGTGCTCCTCGCAGTCGCTCAGCAGGCTGACGACGCTGGCGACACGTATCGCGCGCTGTTATCGGATATCGTCGCGAACTCTGCGTTCGACTCGAACGATACCGCACTTGTCAAAGAGCATTTGCGTCGCATGGTGTCGGTGCAGGTCGAGTGGAGTACCGGCACGTCGAGCCAGAAGCCCGGTCGGAAATGGGGCATTTCGACGCTGATCGCCGATGCGGAAATTCTCGAAGATCCGACAACACGTCGCGTATGGGTCGAATTCTCTTTCGCGCCCAAAATCAAAAAGAAGCTGCTGGATCCCGTCCAGTATGCGCGACTAAGCCTGCAGTTCCAAAGCCAACTGCGCAGCAGCGCTGGCCTTGCACTCTACGAAATCTGTGTTCGCTACTTGACCAATCCCAGTCATCTGACGATGCGCGAAACGTGGGAGTGGTGGCGGCCGATCCTTTCCGGTACGCCCGACACCGAAGCCGGCGACGAAGCCAAGCGCGAATACAAATACTTCAAGCGCGATTATCTGCGCCCCGCGATTGCCGAGGTGAATGCGGTAACCAACATCTTCGTCGAGTTGGTCGAACATCGTGAAGGGCGGCGGGTCGCTGAAATTCAGTTCCGCGTCACCGAGCGCAAGCAGCCGATGCTGGCGCTCGACGAACATCCGAACGTGTTCGACAGTACGCTCGTTGATCGGATGGTAAAGATTGGCATTCCATTGAAAGACGCGCAGACACTTTACGCAGACAGCGAGGAAAACCGCATCCGCGCGGCGCTCCAGATGACGGAGCAGCGCATGCGCAGCACAACCCTACCGCCGGTTCGCAGCGCAGCGGCTCTTTTTAAGGACGCGCTCAAGAAGGGCTATGCGCCGCCTGTAGAGGCACTGCCCCCCGCAACGAGCGGTACGGCGGTGCGCACGCCAGCGACCGCTTCTGCCGCCGACGATCTCAAGGCCCGCTTGCTGAGCGAGTTTTCGGCCTACCGCCGCAAGGAAGCGCGCGTGCTGTACGACGAGCAAGGTGAGGAAGAACGGGAGATCGCGCGCCAGTCTTTCGAGGAGGATGTGCTTCCGGGGCTGGGCACGCATATGCGCGACGATTGGCGCAAGCGCGGACTGGATTCCAAGCTCGCGGAGACATCCTTCTTCGACTGGTTGGCTCGAAAGACATGGGGCGAGCCTACGGATGGCGACTTGTTGGCATTTACGCTGAGTCAGTCGCGCTGACCGCTTCGCATGCACAGTGATGCCGCAGGCGCCGCTGCAATACTTTCAGAATGAATCGTGAGACAAGAACGGCCGCCGAAGAATCAGTTCCGCGGCCATTCACTGCGTTACTTTTCGGCGTCGGAAGGCTGAAGCATGAGCTCGATCTGATGCAGCAACGCATCGCGCTTGTCCCGCGACAAGCCCCGCAAACGCAGTTCAAGACGATCTTCACCGTATGACTTCAGATCGCCGACTGCGACGCCATCCAGCTTGATCTCGAGACGCTGCGCATAGCGCTGACGGCTCGGTGTCTTCGGTGTTTCTTGAGCGCTCGCACGACCTTTGACGATATCGGCGACCTGGCGGGTGCTCAGATCGTCCGACGTGATCTTGTTGATGAGCCGCAACGTCGCGTCGCTGCCGCGCGCCGCATGATAGCGGGCGATCTGATAAGCCATGTTCGAGCCGAACCGGTCCGGCCGCGCGACCATCTCGTGCATGACGTTCTCGGGAAGCTTCGCGATGGATAGCGCCACGGCGATTGTCGATTCATCCAGACCGAGATGGTCGGCCAGTTCGCGCTGACTCTGGAAGTGCTGCTCGTCGAGGAAGCGCCGCCAGACTACGGCGTTGTCGAACACGGTTTGTGAGTCGCGTTGAACGTTGAGGTCGTAACCCAGCTTGTAGCTCTGAATGCCAATCGGCAGGTCGACGACCACCGCCTTGACCGTTTCCTTGTTCGCCTCTTTGAGCGCCCGTACGCGGCGACCGCCATCGCTGACGAAAAACGTTCCCGGGCTTTCGTAGTCAGGGATGACGTGAATCGCCTGCTGTTGCCCCTGCTTCGCGAGATTGACGGCCAATTCCGCAATCGAGGTCTTGAGATAGAAATGGCGCGGATTGAACGGACTGGGTTTGATTGACTTGAGCGGCAGTTCGATCACTTGGCCCGTCGTATAACGGTTAGCGCGCCGCCACGCGCGATATTCATCGGACTCCGGTCCGGTATTCACGTCGGCGGGATCATCGGCGACGAAAGCGCTCGATCGGCCATTCGCGGCAGCCTGCCCCACGTGCTGAATGTCGACGATGCCATCGATTGCATTGAGACGATCGAGCGCCGTGCGCTTCTCACTGCTTGTCGAATCGGGGCGAGCCTTGAAGCCCTTTGCAAACTGAGACGGTTTCATTCAGGGTCCTTTATGCGCATAAAGTCAGGACAGCATGGCGAGGATCTCGTCCGCCACGGCGCGGATCTCCGCTGCCGCGAGACGCGACCCGCGATCGCTCATTTGAAGGACGGTCACACCGAGTGCCATCGCCTGCTTGTAGCACTCGCGCGTGGGGATTTGGGTTTTAAGCAAAGGAAAGCCGAGCTCTTCGAGCGCGACTTTGAGTTCGCGTGTGAGCATGCGCTTCTCTTCCGTCTTGTTGAGCAGGAAGACAGCGCGCAGATCTTCGTTCATCACCTGTGCTTGTTGGACGAGCTTAACCAGACCGACGCTTGACCAATAATCCGCAGGCGACGACGAAGTCGGAATCACGGCGACGCTCGCCGCGAGCAGCACGACGCCGGACACTTTCTCGGTGATCGACGGTGGGCAATCCACGACGATGATGTCGTAGTCGTTGACGAACTTCTTGATCTCGCGGTGGATCTGTCCTCCCGCTTCGGAGAGATTGACGACCGGAAACGGAATTCCGCTTGCGCCGTCCGATGCGGCGCTCGACCAATGTACCAAGGTGTTCTGACCATCCGCGTCGACCACCAGCACACGCTTCTTTTTTTCGTGAAAGGCCGCACCGAGATGCATCGCAATCGTGCTCTTGCCGACGCCACCCTTCTGCTGCGTGATCGCTATGATTTCCGCCGCCACATTTCGCTCCGGATTTTGAAGTTCGTTGAATTTTACATTGGCGTAGTTTTTTTTCCAGTGATAAACAGCAACAAAGCGGGTCGGTTAGCCATTCGGCCGAGGTTTATGCGCATAAAGTACGGCGCGCGGGACCGGTCCGACGCGGCCAAGTCGGTGAGACGGTCATCGGACTTTATGCGCATAAAGTCCGCCCCGGCGACGTTCGATCTCAGTCATCCTCCCCAAAACAAAATCGCCTATCCTAAGCGCTGTCACAACTGCCGCTCGTGCCGGAGCCGCCATGACCGTTCGCAATCTGGATATTCTTTTCGCGCCGAAGTCGATCGCTATCGTGGGGGCCTCGTCGCGTGCAGGGAGCGTCGGCGAGATGGTATGGGCGCGTATCCAATGCGCCGGATTCAAAGGTTCACTGTGGCCGGTCAACCCGAAGCACAAGTCGCTCGATGGCGAAACCGTGTATGCGGACGTCGATGCGTTGCCCGAAGCGCCGAACGTCGCCGTGCTGTGCACTCGACCGCACACATGGCCGGGGCTCGTCGAGCGCCTGGGCCGACGAGGAACGAAGGCCGTCGTAATCGTCGGCGAAGCAAAGCAACGTGGCGGTTCGTCGTCATTGCAAGACAAGCATCAATCGTCCGCCGCCGAGGCGGATGAATGGACCGGTCGAACCCTTGCAGCCGCGCGGCCTTTCCTCGTGCGGATCATCGGGCCTGGAAGTCTCGGTGTAGTCACGCCTGCGATCGGCGCGTGTCTCGGCGCGCCCGCATGCAGTGTGAAATCCGGTGGCGTTGCGTGGGTTTCCGGATCGAACGCGTTGACAAACGGCGTGCTGGGCTGGGCGCGCGCACGTGGGCTCGGCTTCTCGCGCATCGTCGCGCTTGGCGATGAAGCCGATGTCGATTCCGGCGACATCCTCGATTACCTCGCGAGCGATGCATCGACGCGTGCAATCCTGCTCGCGATAGAAACTGTCCGGTCGGCGCGCAAATTCATGTCCGCCGCGCGCGCCGCCGCGCGAAATAAGCCCGTGCTCGTGCTTCGCAACGGCCGTGACGATCCGTTCGATCGTCTTTACGGGGCGGCCTTCCGTCGCGCGGGACTCGTCCGCGTCGATTCACTCGACGATCTGCTCGACGAAATCGAAACGCTCGGCATTGGACGCGTGGCGGCGAGCGATGTCGCGACCGTCATCACGAGCGACCGCGGCGTCGCTACCCTCGCGCAGGACGCGTTCGGCGCCGCGGGCGATGACCTCGCTCATTGGCCGGCCGCCGCCCGCGATGCCGTGGCCGCCGCACTGCCTCGCGCCCGTGCGGGCAACCCGCTTCTCCTGGGCGACGATGCCACGCCCGCCGATTTCGGCGCCGCGCTCGAGGCGCTCGCGTCGCATCGCGAAACCGGCACCGTGTTCGTCGTGCATGCGCCGACGCATAGCGCGCCCGTCGCGGACGTCGCGCGCACATTGATCGCCGAGCGGCGTCACGCCTATCGCGGATTGCTGGCCTGCTTTTTCGGCTGCGTCGATTCGGCCACGCGCGACGAACTGCACGCGAACGGCATTCCGGTCCACACGACGCCGCATCGGCTCGCTCGCGGCTTCGCGCGCCTTGTCAATTTCCGGCAAGGCCGCGAGTTGTTGATGCAAACGCCCGACGGCCTCCCCGCCGATATCCCAGAAGATATCGATGCCGCGCAATGCGAAATCCGCAGCGCGCTCGAAAACGGCATCACCGAACTGAATGGCGAGCGGGCGGCGCGCGTGTTCGCTCGCTTCGGCATTACGGTGAAGCCAGGGCCGCCCGACTCGCTCACGAGCGATGCCGTCGAAATTCAGGCGCGGCTTCTCAACCATCGCGTGTTCGGTCCCGTGTTCGAGTTCAAGGCCGAAGGCGCACTTGGACTTGCCGACGCGCTTCACGAGTTCGCGTTGCCGCCGCTCAACCCCGTGCTCGCACGCGATCTCGTCATGCGCTCGCCGCGCTCGCGCGAACTCCCTGCCGAAACGCTGCTCAATGCGCTGACCGCGTTGTCGCAACTCGTTTGTTATATCGAGGAAGTCGTCGCGCTGCGGCTCACCTTGCGCGTGACGCGCGATTCGGTCGCGGTTCACGAACCGCAACTCACGCTTGGCGCGCATCGCAAGCCGCTTGCAATCGTGCCGTATCCGCGCTGCCTCGAAGAGACGCTCGACTGGCGCGGCATGCGCGTCACCGTGCGGCCGATTCGCCCCGAAGACGAAGAAGCGCACGCGGCCTTCGTCGCCGCCAATACCGCCGAAGATTTGCGTCTGCGTTTCTTCGGCGCTGTCCGCAGCTTCGATCACTCGCAACTCGCGCGCATGACGCAGATTGACTATGACCGCGAGATGGCGTTGATCGTCACGCGGGCGAACGGCGAAGGGACAGGCGAGACGCTCGGCGTCGCGCGCGCGATCGCCGATCCCGACAACGAGACCGCCGAGTTCGCCGTCGCCGCACGCTCGGATATGAAGGGGAAGGGATTGGGATCGCTGCTGCTGTCGCGCATCATCGACTACGTGAAACAGCGCGGCACGCGCTGGCTGGTCGGCGAAGCCTTGCGCGAGAACGCCGGCATGATCGCACTCGCGCGCAATAGCGGCTTCGAGCTGACGAAGACCGACGATCCGACCGTCGTCGGCTTCAGGATGCGGCTGTGCGATACGCCAGCACAGCCGCGCGCCGATTAGGCCGCCAGTTTCGCGAGCGCTTCGTCGATCTGGGCCCGCGACAGCGAAAGCTCGTCGAGCAATGCTTCGGCGTACGTACTTCCCGTTTCCTTTTCGAGTCGCGCGATTGTCAATGCGCAACGCGACGTGTCCTTCAATGTCGCGATGAACGGCTTGACCGATTGGCCCGATGGGAACGCGTCGAAAAGCGGCACGCGGATGTCCTCGGGCAGCGCGCGTGACGTCCACTGATATGGCTTGCCGTTGTGCGTCAGCTGGGGTGGCAGCGTGCGCTCCTTCTTTGCGGCGGGAATCAGGCCGAAGGTGCGCGCCGCATCGCCGATCTGCTCGGCCGGGAAAAGCTCGTCGGGCGTGATGTCGAACTGCGCGATATACGTTTCTATCGCCTGCATCGCGGCCGCGCGATCGTCGCGCGTTTTCTGCGCACGGGCGACGATTTCGCGGAGCTCATCGGCTTCGTCGGACGTGATCGTGAAGTTCGCCTGCTTTTGCTGAAGCTCGGTGAATCGGAGGAATTCGGTGTCGGAGAGGAGTTTCGCCATCGGGAATGCGTTGAATTGAACACGGCCGCACGCGATCGCGGCGCGCCGGCTTTTTGAGAGGGCCGCCATTCTAACGCGTCGAGCGCGCCAGTCAGTCGTGCATCATCGAAAGCGATGCCGCGGCGTCTTTCAACAATGCCGTGACGTCTTCGATCGACGGCGCCACGTATTCGTCGATACGTCGCATATACGGGCAGGTGAGGGCGGCGATCGCCTGGCCGGATGGCCCGAGCAGCGGAAACGTCACGTCCGTCACGCCGAAGGTCTGCTGACTGTCCTTCTTCGAGTAGCCGAGTTCGCAAATCCGCCGGTAATCGGCGTCGAGCACCGCGCGATCCAGCGCGAGCTCGCCTTTGACCTTGGTGTGCTCCGCAAGCATGTGCTCGCGCTGCTCCTCGGTCTGAAAAGCGAGCATCACGCGGCCCGAGCCGGTGTCGATCAAACCGACGCGCGAGCCGAGCCGCACCGAAATGCCCCAGGTGCCGGGTCCATCCACTTGCGCGATGACGAGCAGATTGCCGCGATCGTAGACGGCGAGATGCACCGACTGCTCGGCCGAGTCGGCGAATCGCTGCATCACCGGCAACGCTTCGGCGATCAGGCGGTTCATCGGCGGATGCCGATGCGCGAGCGCATAGAGCTTGAGGCTCAGCGAATAGCGATCGCCTTCGGGCGAGCGCACGACGTACTGCCGCGCGACGAGCCGCTCCAGCATCCGATACATCTCGCTCGCGTTGCGCCCGAGCATTTTCGTGATTTCCGCACGCGTCAGTCCCGACTTCTGCTCCGAAAGCAATTCGAGGATATCGAGCCCCTTGTCGAGAGCGGGCGCGCGATAGCGGTCGGCGTCGTTGTCTTCCACGTCCATGGGCAGTCTGGGTCGGTTCATGAATTCGCGCCGAGTTTAAGCCTTCTGTCAGTCGGCGAATACCGGCTAGGGAAATTACCGACCGGTTTCGCCGCGCATCGTCCTTGACTTCAATTTGTGCGTATATGAATAATACGTTCACTGATGAATAGATGCACCGGCAGTTTCCGAAGCCCCACGTAGCAGTCACGAAGAACCGCACAAATCAGGAGACAGACGCATGAGAATCACGAAGACACTCGCCGTCGCCATTGCGGCGGCGGGCACCATCGGCCTCGCGCACGCCACCGAGAGCGGCAAGGTCGGCCTCGGCCTGCCGCTGCTGACATCGCCGTTCTGGCAGTCGTACAACAACTACCTGCCGAAATATGCGAAAGAAATGGGCCTAGACATCCTCGCGCCCGTCAATTCGAACGGCGACCCCGCGCAGCAGATCACCGACATGAACAGCCTGCTGAATCTCGGCGCGAAGGGCATTGTCGTCGGACCGCTGGATTCGGCGGCGATCAGCCGGGCGCTCGATGCGTCGTCTGCGAAGAGCGTGCCGGTCGTCGCGGTGGACGTTGCGCCGACCCAGGGCAAGGTCGCGATGGTCGTGCGCGCCGACAACCGCGCGTACGGCACGAAGTCGTGCGAGTACATCGGCGAGCACGTGAAGTCGGGCAAGGTCGTGCAGATCATGGGTGATCTGGCATCGGTGAACGGCCGCGACCGGTCCGAGGCATTTCGCGAGTGCCTCAAGAAATATCCGTCGCTGAGTCTTCTGGAGATTCCGGCAGCATGGAAAGGCGACGCCGCCGCGACCGCGCTCGACAGCCTGCTGACTGCGAATCCCGACGTGAAGGCGATCTACATGCAGGCAGGCGGCGTCTATCTGTCGCCGACGCTCCAGACGCTGCGCCGCAAGCAACTGCTCGTCAAGGCGGGCGATCCGAAACACATTGTGATCGTGAGCAACGACGGCATCCCGCAGGAATACGATGCGATCCGCCGCGGCGAAATCGACGCGACCATCTCGCAGCCCGCCGATCTGTACGCGAAGTACGGCCTCTTCTATATCAAGGCGGCACTCGCCGGACAGACCTTCAAGCCCGGCCCGACGGATCACGGCAGCACGATCGTCCAGCGCGCGCCCGGCATTCTGGAAGATCAGTTGCCCGCGCCGCTCGTGACGAAAGCCAACGTCGACGACAAGTCCCTCTGGGGCAACAGCATCAAATGAGCGCGCCCGTGGTGGAAGCGCTTGGGCTGACCAAGCGTTACGGTTCGACGGCGGCGCTGTCGGACGTCACCATGCGCGTTTTGCCCGGCGAGTCGCATGCGCTCGTCGGGCGCAACGGCGCGGGCAAGTCGACGCTCGTCTCGATGATCACAGGCCTGCGCCGTCCCGACGCCGGCGAGATCCGCTTCGGCGGCGAGCCTGCGCCGCCCCTTGCGGACCGCGACGGATGGCGCGAGCGCGTCGCGTGCGTCTACCAGCATTCGACGATCATTCGCGACTTGTCGGTCGCCGAGAACCTGTTCATCAATCGCCAGCATCGGCGCGGCGGCGTGATCGACTGGCGCACGATGCGTCGCGACGCGCGCGCATTGCTCGATCACTGGAAGATCGACGTGCGCGAAGACGCGCGCGCAGGCGACCTGACCGTCGAGGCGCGGCAACTGGTCGAGATCGCGCGGGCGCTGTCGTATGGCGCGCGCTTCATCATCCTCGACGAGCCGACTGCACAACTGGACGGCGACGAGATCAAGCGTCTCTTCAGGCGTATCGAAGAGTTGCAGACAGAAGGTGTCACTTTCCTGTTCATTTCCCATCACTTGCAGGAGGTGTACGAAATCTGTCAGGCGGTGACCGTATTGCGCGATGCGCGGCATATCGTCAGCGCACCGGTTTCGGCGCTGCCGCGCGACAAGCTGATCGAAGCGATGACGGGCGAACAAGGCGGTCTCGCCGTCGCCGATGCGGCGGCGCGCGCGCCTTTGCCCGCGGACGCATCGATCGCGCTTGCCGTGTCCCGCCTGTGCGGAGATGACTACGACGACGTCAGCTTCGACGTGCGACGCGGCGAAGTCATCGGACTGACGGGCGCGACGACGAGCGGTCGCACGAGCGTTGCGGAAGCCATCGCCGGATTGAAGGCGCAGCGCAGCGGCACGATTGCGGTCGACGGCCGCGCGCTCACGCCCGGCGACGTGCCCGATGCATTGGCGAACGGCGTCGGCTGCGTGCCGAAGGACCGGCATCGCGAGGGTCTCGTGCTCACCCAGTCCGTCGCGGAGAACGCGTCGATGACGATCGCGCGCACGCTCGGGCGCTTCGGCATCGCGTCGCCGGCGAAGAAGAACGCGTTCGGGCGCCGCATGATCGCGGCGCTCGGTATCAAGACGCAAGGGCCGGAGCATGTCGTGTCCGGCCTGTCCGGGGGCAATCAGCAAAAGGTGGTGATGGCGCGCGCGCTCGCGACCGATCCGGACGTGCTCGTGCTCATCGATCCGACCGCGGGCGTCGACGTGAAATCGAAGGAAGCGCTGCTCGGCGTCGTCGAACGCGTGCGCGAGGAAGGCAAGGCGGTGCTCGTCGTCTCCGGCGAACTCGACGACCTGCGCACCTGCGACCGCGTCCTCGTGATGTTCCGTGGCGCGATCGCGGCCGAATTTCCTGCCGGATGGCAGGACCATGAACTCATCGCATCCGTCGAAGGAGTGAGTCTCCATGAAGCATGACGTTTCCAGTCCCGCGATGGCCGGCGTGCCGATGCAACGCCAGCGCCCGCGCATCGAGCTCGCGCGGTTCCGCGATCTCGCGCTGCTGCCCGCGCTCGCGTTGCTGCTCGCGATCGGCGCGTTCGTCAGCCCGAGCTTTCTGACGCAGGCGAATCTGATCAGCATCCTCGGCGCGTCGGCAGCGCTCGCGCTCGTCGTGCTCGCCGAATCGCTGATCGTGCTGACGGGCAAGTTCGATTTATCGCTCGAGTCGACGGTCGGCATCGCGCCCGCCGTCGGCGCGATGCTCGTGATGCCCGCGGCGTCGGCGGGCTTCGGTCTCGAGTGGCCGGTTGCGGCGGGTCTCGCGGCGATCGTGGTCGTGGGCGCGCTGATCGGCTTCGTCAACGGCTTTCTGGTCGTGCGGCTGCGCCTGAACGCGTTCATCGTCACCCTTGCGATGCTGATCGTGCTGCGCGGGATGCTCGTCGGCGCGACGAAGGGCGGCACGCTCTTCGACATGCCGCCGTCGTTCTTCACGCTCGCAACGACGCTCGTGCTCGGCCTGCCGATTTCCGTGTGGCTCGCGGCGGCGGCGTTCGCGGCGGCCGCGTTCATGCTGCGCTATCACCGGCTCGGGCGCGCGCTGTATGCCATCGGCGGCAATCCGGAAGCGGCGCGTGCGGCGGGCATTCGTGTCGAGCGCATCACGTGGGGCGTGTTCATTCTGGGCAGTGTGCTCGCATCGATCGGCGGTCTGGTCGTCACGGGCTATGTCGGCGCGATCAATGCGAATCAGGGCAACGGCATGATCTTCACGGTATTCGCCGCGGCGGTGATCGGCGGCATCTCGCTCGATGGCGGCAAGGGCACGATGCTCGGCGCGCTGTCAGGCGTTTTGCTGTTGGGCGTCGTGCAAAACCTCCTGACACTTGCGCAAGTTCCTTCGTTCTGGATTCAGGCGATCTACGGCGCGATCATTCTCGGCTCGCTGATGGTGGCGCGAATCGCGGGTGGCGACACGCAAACTTGAGATATCGAACGATGCAAAAGACAACCGACCCGCGCCTCATCCTGCTGAGCCCGGAAGACAACTGCCTGATCGCCGCCGCGCGCTTGCCCGCAGGCGAAACGTTGATGATCGAAGGCGAGTCCGTCACGCTCGCGACGACCATCGAGCTTGCGCACAAGGTCGCGCGGCGGGCGCTGTCGAAGGACGAGAAGGTACTGCGCTACGGCGCGATCATCGGTCATGTGAATGCGGATGTCGCATGCGGCGAGCATCTGCATACGCACAATCTGGAAAGCGACTACATCCCGACGTACACGCACGATGCCGGGCACGCCTACGTACAGCACTAAAGAACACTCATGAACAGTCCAGCACTGCAAGGCTATCTGCGCGCGGATGGCAGGAAGGGCATCCGCAATGTCGTCGCGGTGGCGTATCTCGTCGAGTGCGCGCATCACGTCGCGCGTGAGATCGTCGCGCACTTCCGTCCATCGTTCGATGACTTCGATTCCTTCGACCCGCAGGCCGGGTCGCCCGTGCATCTGATCGGCTTTCCGGGCTGCTACCCGAACAGCTACGCCGAAAAGATGCTGGAGCGCATCTGCACGCACCCGAACGTCGGCGCAGTGCTGTTCGTGTCGCTCGGTTGCGAGAGCATGAACAAGCACTATCTCGCCGATGTCGTGCGCGCGAGCGGCCGCCCCGCCGCCGTGCTGACGATCCAGGAAAAAGGCGGCACGCGCAGCACGATCCAGAACGGGCTCGACTGGGTGCGCGAGGCGCGTGCGACGCTCGCGGCGCAACGGAAGGTGCCGATGGCGCTCGACGAACTGATCGTCGGCACGATATGCGGCGGTTCGGACGGCACGAGCGGCATCACGGCGAATCCTGCGGTGGGCCGCGCATTCGATGCGTTCATTGACGCGGGCGCGTCGTGCGTCTTCGAGGAAACGGGCGAGCTCGTCGGCTGCGAATTCCATATGAAGCGGCGGGCGGCGCGGCCCGAACTCGGCGACGCCATCGTGGATTGCGTGCAGAAGGCCGCGCGCTATTACACGACGATGGGTCACGGCTCGTTCTCCGTCGGCAACGCGGACGGCGGGCTGACGACGCAGGAAGAGAAATCGCTCGGCGCGTATTCGAAGAGCGGCGCGTCGCCGATCGTCGGCATCATCAAGCCGGGCGATGTGCCGCCGACGAGCGGGCTCTATCTGCTCGATGTCGTCCCCGATGGCGAACCGCGCTTCGGCTTTCCCAATATCAGCGACAACGCGGAGATCGGCGAGCTGATCGCGTGCGGTTGTCACGTCATCCTCTTCACGACCGGGCGCGGCTCGGTGGTCGGCTCGGCGATATCGCCGGTCATCAAGGTCTGCGCGAATCCGTCGACGTATCGCAACCTGTCCGGCGACATGGATGTCGATGCCGGCCGCATCCTCGAAGGCCGCGCGACGCTCGACGAAGTGGGGCGCGAAATCGTCGATGTCACTGTCGCGGTCGCGGCGGGTGCGGCGTCGAAGTCGGAAGCGCTCGGGCATCAGGAATTCATCCTGACTTACAAATCCTTCGAACCGGTCGGACCCGCGTGTTTGCCCGGCGGCGCGGGACGCGTTACTGTGGTGCCTCGCGCCGTGGAGAGCGTTTCAAACTGAACGTATCGACTGGGGGTCGCACATGACAGGAGACACGCAGGCCGTTTCGCGCCGGCGCAAAATCGGCCGCACGGCGCTGGAAGTCACGGCGCTGTCGCTCGGCACCGCGCCGCTCGGCGGGCTGTATCACGAACTGACGGAAGACGAGGCGCGCGCGACCGTCGATGCCGCCTGGGAAGCAGGCATCCGCTGCTTCGATACCGCGCCGCACTACGGTCACACGAAGGCGGAGCATCGTCTGGGCGATGCCTTGCGGCGTTATCCACGCGGCGACTTCGTCCTCTCGACCAAGGTCGGCCGGCGCTTCGTCCCGCGCACGACAGCCTACGACGGCAGCGAAGGCTGGGCCGCGCCGCTGCCCTTCGAAGCGATCTACGACTACACCTACGACGGCATCGTCCGCTCGTTCGAAGACAGCCAGATGCGGCTCGGCATGGTCGATATCGACATCGTGCTGATTCACGACATCGGCCGCGTTACGCATGGCGAGAAGAACGCGCATTACTGGAAGCAGCTTACCGATGAAGGCGGTTTTCGCGCGCTCGAAGAGTTGAAGCAGTCGCGCGGCGTGAAAGCCGTAGGCCTCGGCGTGAACGAAGGCGCGGCGGTAATGGAAGCGATGGCCGAATTCGATATCGACTGCGCATTGCTCGCGGGCCGCTACACGCTGCTTGAACAAAACACGCTCGACGATCTTCTGCCCGAGTGCGAAAAACGCGGCGTGAGCATCCTGCTCGGTGGCGCGTTCAATTCGGGCATTCTCGCGCGCGGTCTCGATGCCAACGCGCACGGCGATCTCAAGTTCAATTACGGCGATGCGCCCAAGGACATTGTCGAGCGTGTCGGCAAGCTGGAGCGCGTATGCCGTGCGCATGGCGTTGCGCTGGCGACCGCGGCCATCCAGTTTCCTTATGCGCATAAAGTCGTCGCCACGGTGCTGATGGGGGCGCGCACGCCGGATGAAGTGCGCGAAAACGCGGCATCGTTCGCGACGCCGGTTCCGTCCGCGCTATGGGACGCGTTGCGCGCCGAAGGTCTGCTGCACGCGAACGCGCCGGTGCCGCGATGAATGTCGACGCACATCAGCATTACTGGGATCCATCGCGCGGCGACTACGGATGGCTCACGCCGGACATGAAGCCGCTCTATCGCGTATTCGGTCCGGACGATCTCGCGCCGCTTCGCGAGTCGGTCGGCGTTCAACGAACGGTCGTCGTTCAGGCCGCGCCGACGCTCGACGAAACGCGCTATTTGCTCGAACTCGCGCGCAATGAAGAGTCGATCGCGGGCGTCGTCGGCTGGGTTCCGCTCGATTCGCCCGATGCAGCGAAGTTCATCGACGAATTCGCGCAAGAGCCGAAGTTCAAGGGCGTGCGCCCGATGCTGCAGGACTTGCCCGACGATACGTGGATCGCACACGCGCCGCGCGAGGACGCGATCGGCCGTCTCATCGACCTCGATCTGGCCTTCGATGCGTTGATCTTCGCGCGGCATGTGCCCTCGTTGATCGAATTCGTGGAGCGATATCCGACCTTGCGCATCGTGGTCGATCACGGCGCCAAACCGCCGATCCGCGATGGTCTCGCATCCGGCTGGCAACCCTGGGCCGACGGCATCGCGCAACTCGCCGCGTTGCGGCAAAGACTTCATTGCAAGCTCTCGGGCCTGGCGACCGAATCCGGCGAAAACTGGACCGACGAAACATTGAAGCCCTACGTCGCACATCTTCTCCGGCATTTCGGTCCCGAGCGCCTGATGTGGGGCAGCGACTGGCCCGTGCTCGACATGAATGGCAGTTACACTGCATGGCACAGCACGGCCCAAAACCTCACGTCACATCTCGAAAAAGCCGAGCAAGCCGCGATTTTCGGCGCGAACGCTCGCGCGTTCTACCGTCTCTGAAACGGCTGATATACCCGGCATGTCTCAAAAACACTTTCGACTGGAGTAGTGGATGGTACAAAGACTGGCAGGCAAGACGGCGCTGATCACGGCGGCGGGACAAGGCATCGGGCTCGCGACGGCCGAGCTTTTCGCGGCAGAGGGCGCGCGCGTGATCGCCACGGATATCCGCACGGGATCGCTCGAAGGAAAGCCTTTCGACGTGCGCACGCTCGACGTGCGCGACCCGCAGGCGATCAACGCGCTGGCCGATGAAATCGGCGCGATCGACGTGCTTTTCAACTGCGCGGGCTACGTGCACGCTGGATCGATTCTCGAAGCGAGCGAGGAAGACTGGGACTTCGCCTTCGACCTGAACGCCAGGGCGATGTATCGGACGATTCGCGCGTTCCTGCCGAAGATGCTGGAAAAGGGCGGCGGCTCGATCATCAACATGTCGTCGGCGGCGTCGAGCGTGAAGGGCGTGCCCAACCGCTTCGTGTATGGTGCGTCGAAGGCGGCCGTGATCGGGCTGACGAAGTCCGTCGCCGCCGATTTCGTCACGCGTGGCATCCGCTGCAATGCGATCTGTCCCGGCACGGTGGAATCGCCGTCGCTGAAGGACCGCATCGCGGAGCAGGCGAAGGCGCAGGGCGCGAGCGTCGATCAGGTCCATGCGGCGTTCGTCGCGCGCCAGCCGATGGGGCGCGTCGGCCGTGCCGAAGAAATCGCGGCACTTGCGCTTTATCTTGGATCGGACGAATCGTCGTTCACGACGGGCCAGATTCATGTCATCGATGGCGGCTGGTCGAACTGACCGGCCCCTCATTCTTTTTCCGAACCAGAAGGATCAAACCAGATGAAACTGCTTCGTTACGGCCCCAAGGGTCAGGAAAAACCGGGTTTGCTGGACGCCGAGGGCAAGATTCGCGACCTGTCGAAGGTCGTCGATGACATCGCCGGCGCGACGCTGACCGAAGCGGGCCTGGCGAAACTGCGCGCGGCCGATATCGCGTCGCTGCCCGCAGTCGACGGCAATCCGCGCATCGGGCCGTGTGTCGGGCGCATCGGCAAGTTCGTGTGCATCGGGCTCAACTATGCGGATCACGCCGCCGAATCGAATCTGCCCGTGCCGACCGAGCCGGTCATCTTCAACAAGTGGACGAGCGCGATCAGCGGTCCGAACGACGACGTGGAAATTCCGCGCAACTCGGTCAAGACCGACTGGGAAGTCGAGCTGGGCGTGGTGATCGGCAAGGAAGCGAAGTACGTCGACGAAGCGAACGCGCTCGATTACGTCGCGGGCTACTGCGTCATCAACGACGTCTCCGAGCGCGAATGGCAACTCGAGCACGGCACGCAGTGGGACAAGGGCAAGGGCTTCGACACATTCGGCCCGATCGGCCCGTGGCTCGTCACGAAGGACGAAGTCGCCGATCCGCAGAAGCTCGATCTGTGGCTCGAGGTCGACGGCAAGCGCTATCAGAACGGCAACACGAAGACAATGGTCTTCACGGTCGCGCAACTCGTCGCGTATCTGTCGAAGGTGATGAGCCTGCAGCCGGGCGATGTCATTTCGACGGGCACGCCGCCGGGCGTCGGCATGGGCGTGAAGCCGGAAGCGGTGTATCTGAAGGCCGGCCAGACGATGCGTCTGGGCATTCAGGGCCTCGGCGAGCAGACGCAGAAGACCGTCGCGGCGCAGTGACGCGCACGCGCAGCCAACAAAAAACCTCGCCGCGGCGAGGTTTTTTGCTTTGAAGGACGGAGATTGAGATTGAAGGTTCAGGCGTGATAAACCGGCTCGGCGGAGACGCTTTCGCCGATGCGCGTGATCGTGCCCTGCGCGACCGCGACGAGCCGCTCGGCGCCGCCATCGGTGACGAACACGTCGCACTGGCAGGTGGCCTGCGTCATCCCGGCATGGACGACGCGGGCACGCGCCATCAGCGTGCCGGAGACGGCCGGCCGCAGATAGTTGATCTTGTATTCGCCGGTGACGACCTTCGGCCCGAGCCGCAGCGCGCCCGCGAAGGTCAGTGCGTTGTCGACGAGATAACTGACCACCCCTCCGTGCACGAAGCCGTGTTGTTGCCTGAGCTCGTCCCTGATCGTCAGGCACAGCGTGAGACTCGCTGAATCGACCTGCATCAGCTTGGTTCCGAGCAAGGCGCTGAACGGTTGCGCATTCAGCGCACCGCGCGCGATATCGACTATTTCGGCCATTCGGACACTCCTTGGGTGGGTTCGGTGCCGTCCTGCAAAGACAATAGGAAGCGTTCGCGCGCACTGCAAGGAAGTCAGGCAAAAATTGTGCAATGGTGCGTTTCGGCTCGCAGACGCGTCCCGCCGATGCAGTCGCGAAAGCGGCGCGAAGCCTGCATTCGCGTAGATCAGCCTTTTGGCAAACGATTCAAGCTTTCCGGCGCGAATGCCGTAAACCCGCACTGTCCCCGCGTCGGCGGGCCTAATTTCGGAAAGTGTGGGTGCAAGTGATGTTCGGAAAGATCAAGGTTTCATCGGGTTTGCTCGCAGTTCTGGTGGTGTTCTGTCTTTTTCAACTGGTGACCGAAGGGCTCGGTTTCTGGTCCCTCTCGCGCACGCATGACGACGTCGGCAGCCTGTCCGATATCGCTCTCAAGCAGGTGAACGCGGTCAACAAGACCACCCAGCATCTGATGGACGCGCGCATCAACCTTTCGCGCGCGGGAACGCGCATGGTGCGCGGCGGCACCGAGCCGACCGAGATCGTTCAGCACGCGCGCGAGCAGATCGCGGCGGCGGACAAGTCGTTCGCGGCGTTCCTGAACGCGCCGAAGACCGGCGAGGAGAACGCGGCGCGCACGACCGCGTTGCAGGCGAAATACGCCGAGTATTCGAAGGCTTTGAGCGAGCTCGTGCAGTATCTCGACGCCGGCAATCTCCAGGCGTTCCTCGATCAGCCGACGCAAGGTTTCCAGGACCGCTATCTCGCGGAACAGCAGAACTTCGTCAATTTCGGCGATGAAGCGGGCCGCGGCTATCTCGCGTCGATCGACACGCGTTACGCGTGGTTCCGCGCGGTGGGCATCGTGATTCTCGCGGCGCTCGTCGCCGGGATCGCACTCGTGCACGTCGCGCTGCGCCGTGGCGTGATTCAGCCGCTGGAGGAAGCCGGCAGGCATTTCGAGCGCATCGCGAACGGGCGTCTGGATGAGCGCATCGAAGATCGCGGCACGAACGAGATCGGCCGTCTGTTCGCGGGACTCGCGACCATGCAGGCAAGCGTCGCGAGCACCGTGAAGACCGTGCGCGCGACATCCGATTCGATCAATCTCGGCGCCGATGAAATCGCGAGCGGCAACGCGGATCTGTCCGCGCGCACGGAGAATCAGGCGGCCTCGCTCGAAGAAACCGCATCGAGCATGGAAGAACTGACCGCGACGGTGCGTCAGAATGCCGAGCACGCGCGCGAGGCGAACACCCTCGCGGGCGAAGCGCTCGACGCGACCTCGCGCGGTTCGAGCGTCGTGGACGATGTCGTCGAGAAGATGCGCGGCATCGCGTCGAGTTCGGACAAGATCGCGGAGATCATTTCGGTCATCGACGGCATTGCGTTCCAGACCAACATTCTCGCGCTGAATGCGGCTGTCGAGGCCGCGCGCGCTGGCGAGCAGGGGCGCGGCTTCGCGGTCGTGGCGGGCGAAGTGCGCGGGCTCGCGCAGCGCTCGGCGCAATCGGCGAAGGAGATCAAGGAACTGATCGGCGAGTCGGTCGCGCAGGTGAGCGACGGCTCCGTGCTCGTCGAGCGCGCGGGCCAGGCGATGCACGAAGTATCGGCGTCGATTTCTCGCGTCACGCAGATGATGGCGGAGATCAGCGCCTCTTCGCTCGAGCAGAGCGTGGGCATCGAGCAGGTCAATCAGGCCGTCACGCAGATGGACGAAATGACCCAGCAGAACGCGGCGCTCGTCGAACAGGCCGCGGCTGCCGCGTCGTCGCTGCACGAGCAGACGCGGCAGTTGAAGGCGGCTGTGTCGGTGTTCCAGCTCGCCTGAGTCAGGGCCGGGTCAGACCGGCAGCGCCGCGTACGACGTCGCGAGGTGATACGGCGTCGTCGACGGCATTTCGGCGCGGCTGATCTCGCCTTGCGCCGAGCGGCATTCGACCCAGCCGGTTTCATGCAGAAAGCGCGCGCGAAAGCGCTCGATTTGCGCACCGACGGCTTCGCCGCGCGTGGCCAGCGCGCGCAGATACTCCGTCTGCGCCCAGATGCGCTGCGTGCCGTCGATCACATGGCCCGCTTCGTCGATGGCGGCATACACGCCGCCCGTTTCCTTGTCCACGCCGCGCTGCTGCGCGAAATCGAACGCGCGAACGAGCCCTTCGTTGAGCCCTGCCGCCTCGAACGCGGGATGCCCGCTTCCCAGCGCGAGGAAGTACCACTCGAACTGATGTCCCGGCTCCAGCCGGTTGCCCGCCGTGCCCATCGGCAATTCGGCAATCGAGCCGCTCGGCGCGTGCACGAAGGCGTCCGCGACGGAGCGCGCGAGCAGCCCGAGACGCCGGTCGTAGGCGGCATCGCCGGTTGCATCGCGTGCGGCGAGCCACGCTTCGGCGAGATGCATCAGCGGGTTTTGCAACGGCGTTTCGATCGTGGCGCCGAAATCCTCGGCCAGCACCGCGTTCAGGAGATCGCCGTGGCTCGAAAAGCGCGCCTCGATGAGCCGCGACGTTTCATCGAGCAGCGCCAAAGCGTCGGCCGAGCCGCTTTTCTTCGCGTAATGCGCGCACGCGAAAACGACGAACGCATGCGTGTACAAATCCTTTTGGCGCTCGAGCGGCGCGCCGCTTGCATCCACGCTGTAGAACCATCCGCCGTTGCGCTTGTCATGAAAATAGTGCCGTAGCGATTCGAAGAGCGTCGCGGCGTGCGCGAGATCGCCCGCTGCCGAGAACACGAATAGCTGGCGTGCGCAGGCCATCGCCCGATAGCGCTTCGGCGGCAGCGGCGCATGGTCGCCCGGCGCGACGGCTTCATACGCCAGGCCGAGCGCCGCGTTGAATCCGGGCCCGCGCCACACCGGCAGCACGATGTTCGTGTAATGCGCGCGCAACTGGGCGGCGGATTCCGGGCTCGTCGATTGCATGCGCGACGAAGCGTTTGATTGCTGATCCTGCATAAGAACACTCTTATTGTTTCGAGGGGCGCGCAGCCGTGCGAGGCACACGCAACTCAAAAGAATAGCAAAAGCTGCATGGAGCGCCGCGTCTTTGGACCCATTACCGCGAGGAGGACGAAACGTGTTGGGAAATATGGAACTGGTGTCGCGGCTCGTGATGGCCGCGGCGCTCGGCAGCGTGATCGGCTTCGAGCGTGAGCGGCTCTCATGGGCGGCCGGCCTGCGGACGCACATGCTCGTGTGCGTGGGTTCGGCGCTCATCATGATCGTGTCCGCCTACGGCTTCGCGGATGCATTGAAGTACGACCACGTCGTGCTCGATCCGTCGCGGGTCGCGGCGCAGGTCGTCTCGGGCATCGGCTTTCTCGGCGCGGGCTCGATTCTGCTGCGCGGGGAAATCGTGCGCGGGCTGACGACGGCCGCGAGCCTCTGGTCGGTCGCGGCGATCGGGCTTGCGGTCGGCGGCGGGCTCTACACGGCGTCGATCGCGGCGACGGCGATCATCCTGATCATTCTGGCGGGGATCAAGCCGCTCGAGCGCCGCTTCATCAGCGTGAAACAGCGCCGGCAACTGACGATGCTCGTCGATCGCGGCTCGCTCTCGTTTCACGGTCTGCACGAGGCGCTCGGGCCCGGCAGCGTGCGCGTGAAACAGTTCGTCGTGCAGCAGAGCGACGATTCGCCGGATCTGGACGAGGTGCGGGTGGAGCTGTCGCGCGCATCGGCGATGGAATATCGGGCGATTTGCGAGCGTTTGCGGCACCTCGACGGCGTGCGCGAGTTTCGCGAGGACGATACGACCTGAAATCGCCGCGAGGATGCTGGTTTGCGCACGCGGCCATGCGACAATGCGGCCTCTCGGAAATTATCGCCGAAACGCCGGTGTGCCTTGCGCGCCGGCCATAGATGCCGCCGCCTTTCGAACCTATGCCAGATTCCGCAGTAAAGAGAGATTCCGACGCGCTCCGGGGCGATCCAGCCGCCTCATCCCGCCGCCGGCGCGGCGCGCCAGCGCATGAATTGCAGGTCACGCAAGCCATAACCGACACCGAAAGGAAACTTGCCCGCGCCGCGCGCTCGGCGCAGCGTCTCGCACAGTTGAGCGATGGTGCGCGCGGCGGCGAAACGCTCGACCTGTTCGCCGAAGACGCCGAACGTGCGCATCTCCAGGCAATGAACACCGATATCCGCCAGGGCACTTTCGAGGGTTTCGAACTGCCGGACGTATTTCTGGCGGCGGTGCAATGCAACGGCGGGACGGCGTCGCCGGGCGGCGTTGCGCCTGATTCCGCTGCCGCAAAACGCGCGGCGCGGGAGAGCGTGGCGGCGGTGGCGGCGGTGGCGGCGGTGGCGCCGGTGCGCAGCCTGTTTCAGGAAGATTTGCCCCACGTCGAGGCGCCGGAACCGGACGCGAGCAAGACGGCCGCAAAGACCGGCGCGATCGCCGCTGCCGCGACGCGATCGGCGGGCATTAGCACTTGTGTCGCGCCGGAGGGCGTACCGCCGTCGCCGGCCGCGCTCGCTTCGGCGCTGATCGCGAGCGATCGCAGTGAGCGCGGGGAACGCAACGCCGCCGAGCCGCTCGCGAAGTCGAACGTCCGCCATGCCGCGCCCGAGCTCGACCGCGCCCGCGCGACGGCGTTCGCGGACACCGTCGACGCGCTCTACGCGGTGCTCGCCGAGCAGCGCACGTCGGCCATAGCCCACGCGCGCCGCATGAAGACGATGCTGACGATCATCGTCTGCGTGATGCTCGTCACGGTGGCGACCGGCATAGCACAGACGTCGCTGCTGCTGCGCATGAGCCGCGACGGCAAACTGCAGCAGGACCGCACCGAGCAGTTGATGCTCAACCAGCAGGCGACGCTCGCCTCGCTCTTCGATACCGATTCCGCGACCGTCAGCCTGCACGGCGCACCCGACAGCGCGCGCGATTCCGGCGACGCCTCGCCGCTGCAGCCGGTCCGCGCCGCGCAGCCTGATTCAGCGCCGAAAAAGCACGCGCATCGCGCGCACCATCGCGCGATTTCTTCGGCGCACTGATCCCCGCTGTCACTTTCCTGCGACACCGCCCCTTGCGGCGGCACGTCGCGTCCTCGCTCGCCGCGGCGCTCGAGGTTCGTCTTTTGGACTTCTCCGGCCCGTCCCTCTTTTCTGCGCAACTCAAAACGGTAAGGCTGTAGAAAAACTACAGGATTTCTTTCCGAGAAATGTTGCATTGCACTAGAAAAAGGTCAGGGCTAACCCTATAATTCTCTCTAAGGGAAAACCCTCTATCACCAAACCGGAGTCAGTCATGAGCTACCTCTTCGCCCTGCTGCAAAAATTCGCTTCGATGTTCGAGTCCGCACACCTGCCGATGGATAAAGACTATTCGTATCAAGCACGTTTCCGTGAGTCCGAGCGTCAGCGCAAGGCACGCGGCACGGCTTTCGGCATCCGTCTGTAATGCGTCGCTGAGGGCGGCGCGGGAAACACAATACAAGCAACACACGACGGCAAACGCCGTACGACCCGCCCGCCAGTCTTCATCAATTTGTAGTTTTTCTAGCGTAGTTCCCCCGCTTCGGCCTTTCTGCCGGACGCATCTTTCTTCCACGCCTCGCGCGTCACCCTCGTTTTCTTCCCTTTCGTCCTGCCGACACAGGCTTCGCGACCCGCCTGTATCGCAAAACGACATGGCGACTTGTATTTGCGCGACACGCCGAAAATCGCAAGATCGTTCTCTTCGTACCCCGCAAACCCTTGTCCAGCAAGGCTTCGCTCGTCACTTTGCACTTCCGCCCTTATTCCGGTGTCGTATTTCCACATGTGGTTGTCGCAAATAGTCGGCTGATGCGACTTTTTTCTGGCAACTATGTATGCACAGCGCGGACGCGCGTCCGCCCACGCCAGGAGATATTCGATGAATTCCCCCAAGGTAGTAGTCGAAGGACTGTGTAAGGTTTTCGGCAACAGTCCCAAACAGGCGCTGGACATGCTGGCCGGTGGCGCGACGAAGGAAGAAGTCTTCAAGCGCACCGGCCAGATCGTCGGCGTCCATAACGTCTCCTTCGATGTCAGGGAAGGCGAGATTTTCGTGCTCATGGGCCTGTCCGGCTCGGGCAAATCCACGCTGATCCGGCTCATCAACCGGCTGGTCGAACCGACGGCCGGCAAGGTGCTGATCGACGGCCGCGACGTGGCCTCGGTGCCGCGCTCGGAACTCACGGCCCTGCGCCGCAAGGACATGAGCATGGTGTTCCAGTCCTTCGCGCTCATGCCGCAGCGCACTGTTCTTTCCAACGCCGCATTCGGCCTCGAGGTCGCGGGCGTCGGCAAGAAGGAGCGCGAGGCACGCGCGATGACCGTGCTCGAGCAGGTCGGCCTCGCGCCCTTCGCGCAGAAGTTGCCTGCGCAACTATCGGGCGGGATGCAGCAGCGCGTCGGCCTCGCGCGCGCGCTTGCGGTGAATCCTTCGCTGATGATCATGGACGAAGCGTTCTCGGCACTCGATCCGCTCAAGCGCAAGGAAATGCAGAACGTGCTGCTCGATTTGCAACGCGAGCAGCGCCGCACGATTCTCTTCGTGTCGCACGATCTGGAAGAGGCGATGCGCATCGGCACGCGCATCGCGATCATGGAAGGCGGCCGCGTGGTGCAGATCGGCACGCCGCAGGAAATCATCACGAATCCGGCCGACGACTACGTGGAAGCGTTCTTCGAAGGCATCGACACGAGTCGCTATCTGACCGCGGGCGATCTGATGCAGACGGACGCCGTGCCGCTGATGAAGCACGCGCCGCAGATCGACGCCTCGAGCGTCGCGGCGACGCTCAACGGCAGCGCCGACTACGCGTTCGTGCTCGATGCGCAACGCCGCATCCGCGGCTTCGTCGGGCGCGATGCGAACGGCAATGCCGCGTCGCAGATCAATCCCATCGAATGCGTCCAGCGCAGCATGGCGCTCGATGACGTCGTCAATCGCGTCGTCGCCAGCCCCGCGCCGCTGCCGGTCGTCGAAGCCGACGGTTCGTATTGCGGTTCGATCAACAAGGCCAATGTCCTGAAGATTCTTACGCACCATCGAGGTTCCCATGTCTGAAATCATTCCGCTTGGCAGTTGGGTGGACCACGGCGTCCACTATCTCCTCGATCACGACGCGAAAACCTTCGACGCCATCGGCAAGGTCATCGAAACGTTTGCCGCGGCGATCGAACACGGCCTGCAGGCCGTTCCGATGTGGCTGTTGATGGCGATCTTCGTCGGCATCGGCTTGTGGCGTGTCGGCTGGCGATTCGCGGCGTTCGTGCTGGCGTCGCTGTTGCTGATCTACGCGACCAACTTCTGGGATCAGATGGTCATCACGCTGGGCCTCACGTTGTCGTCCACGTTCATCAGCCTGTTGCTCGGCATTCCGCTCGGCATCTGGACCTCGAAGAGCAAGTACGTCGAAATGGCCGTGCGCCCGGTCCTTGATCTGATGCAGACGATGCCCGCCTTCGTCTATCTGATTCCGGCCGCGATGCTGTTCGGCCTCGGGCGCGTGCCGGGCATTCTGGCCACCGTCATCTTCGCGATGCCGCCGGCTGTGCGTCTTACCGCGCTCGGCATCAAGCAGGTGAATCGCGAGATCGTGGAAGCGGGTCAGGCGTTCGGCTGCACGCCGTGGCAACTGCTCTACAAGGTGCAGATTCCGAACGCGCTGCCTTCGATCATGACCGGCGTGAACCAGACGATCATGATGGCGTTGTCGATGGTCATCATCGCGTCGATGGTCGGCGCGGGCGGTCTCGGCAACGACGTGCTCGCATCGATTCAGCGTCTGGATATCGGCCTCGGCTTCGAAAGCGGCCTGTCGGTGGTCTTGCTCGCGATCATTCTCGACCGCATCACCGAGAGCTTCGGCCGTTCGCCGGGCATGGCGCGCGCCCCGCTGCTCTCCGGTCTCAAGAGCGTGATGAAAGTGCGCCGCGAACCGGCGACGCAACAGAGCTGATAAAGGCAAAGGCACGAGCCATGAAGCGCGACGCGATCGTCCCGGCGGTTACCGATTCACCGTTGTCCAATCTCGCGCACTTCGGCTTTCTCACGCTGCCGAACTTTTCGATGATCGCGTTCACGAGCGCGGTCGAGGTGCTGCGCATGGCCAACTACGTCGGCCGTGAGCAGCACTACCGCTGGTCGATCATCACGCCGGAGGGCGAGCCGGCGCGCGCGAGCAACGGCATCACTGTGAAGCCGACGGTGACGCTCGACGAGGCGGGCATGCCCGACGTGCTGATCGTGTGCGCGGGCTGGCACGTCGCCGACTATGTCGATGACAAGGTGATCGAGCTGCTGCGGCGCGCGCATGAAGCGGGCATTCCGCTCGGCGGCATCTGCACCGGGCCGTACGCGCTGCTCGCGGCGAAGCTGCTCGACGGTTATCGCTGCACGCTGCACTGGGAAGACATGTCGCCGGTCAACAAGCGCTTCCCGCATGTGCGATTCGCCGACGAGCTCTTCGTGATCGATCGCGATCGCCTGACGTGCACGGGAGGCACCGCGCCGCTCGATCTGATGCTCAATCTCGTCGGCATGCGGCTCGGGCAGGCGCACGCGGCGCAGGTGTCGGAGCAGTTCATTGTCGAGCGCATACGCGGATCGACGGACTATCAGCACATTCCCGTCGATGCGCGCGTCGGTTTTTCGCGTGCCGAGCTTGTCGAAGTGGTGCGGCTGATGGAGGCGAACATCGAGGAGCCGCTGTCGCTCGAAGAGCTTGCGCGCCTCGTGCATCTGTCGCAACGGCATTTGCAGCGCATGTTCAAGATGTTCCTCAACGTATCGCCGACGCATTACTACCTGACGCTGCGTTTGCGCCGCGCACGCGAGCTGTTGCGCAACACGGATGCATCGATCGCGCGCGTGACGAGCATCTGCGGATTCCATTCGCCTTGTCACTTCAGCAAGGCGTATCGCGCGCAGTTCGGGCACGCGCCGAGCGTGGAGCGCCGCTTGTCGGCCTGACGTCTTTCTGGTCTGTTTTTCTTCGGCCCGCGCGGGCTTTGCGAAGTCGCGCGCGCGGGCCGCGTCGTGCCTTGAAAAAACTGGGAGAGAGATACATGAAACGCTTGTGGATCGCGTCGATGGTTGCGGCGATGCTGTCGGGTGCGTATGCGGCGAACGCCGCCGAGCCCGCCGCGTGCCGAAACGTGCACTTCGCCGATGTCGGCTGGACGGATATCGCCGCGACGACCGGACTTGCATCGACGGTTCTCCAGGGGCTGGGCTATAACCCGACAAAGACGATCGCCTCCGTGCCGATCACGTTCGCGGGCGTGAAGAGCAAGCAGATCGACGTGTTCCTCGGCTACTGGTCGCCGACGATGGACCCGATGATCGACTCGTTCAGGAAAGCGAATCAGGTGAAGGTTCTGCCGACGCCGAACCTGACGGGCGCGAAGTACACGCTCGCCGTGCCCGATTATGCGTATCAGGCCGGCATCAAGAACTTCAACGACATCGCGAAGAATTACGACAAGCTGGACGGCAAGATCTACGGCATCGAGCCGGGCAACGATGGCAATGCGCTCATCAAGAAGATGATCGACAACAATATGTACGGGCTCGGCAAGTTCAAGCTCGTGGAATCGAGCGAGGCGGGCATGCTCGTAGAAGTGAATCGCGCGATCCGCGAGAAGAAGCCGATCGTGTTCCTCGGCTGGGAGCCGCATCCGATGAACGTGCAGATGAAGATCGACTATCTCTCCGGCGGCGACGATGTGTTCGGTCCCAACTACGGCGAAGCGAAGGTGTTGACCGTCACGCCGACGGACTACGACGCGCGTTGCCCGAACGTCGCGAAGCTCGTATCGAACCTGCAGTTCACGACGGACATCGAGAACCACGTGATGCTGCCGATCATGAACAAGACCGATGCCAACAAGGCGGCGCGCGAGTGGCTCAAGGCGAACCCGGCGGTGCTCGACAAATGGCTTGCGGGCGTGAAGACGTTCGACGGGAAGGACGGGTTGCCGGCGGTTAAGGCTTACGTCGCCGGCAACTGAATGCAGTGATGCGAAGAGGGCCGAAGAGGGCCGAAGAGG
The DNA here is from genome assembly GCF_023631085.1 of Caballeronia sp. INML1. Taxonomy (NCBI): domain Bacteria; kingdom Pseudomonadati; phylum Pseudomonadota; class Betaproteobacteria; order Burkholderiales; family Burkholderiaceae; genus Caballeronia; species Caballeronia sp. INML1. The sequence continues at coordinate 172,841 of NZ_JALQDT010000055.1, forward strand.
GCTGAAGAGGGCGCGTCAACTCCGGTAATCGGGCTTCGCGCCTTCGATCATCCTCAGCGCCGCCTCCCATTGCAGCGCCATGATTCCGTCGGACTCGTCCCGCCGATATTGCTCGGCCGTCACCTCGCAAACCTTCTGCGACGGCAGATTCAGTTCCGCATTGCCCGCCAGCGCGCGAATCTGAATCTCGCAGGCTCTTTCAAGGAAATACATCTCCTGAAACGCCTCCGGAATCGACTTCCCGCAGGTCAGCAAGCCGTGATTTTTCAGGATCATCGCGTTGTGCGATCCGAGATCGTTGACGAGCCGATCCCGCTCCGCGAGATCCAGCGCGATCCCTTCGTAATCGTGATACGCGATGTGCCCGTAGTACTTCAGCGCATGCTGGCTGATCGGCAACAGCCCCTGCTTCTGCGCCGACACCGCCGCGCCCGCCGCCGTATGCGTGTGCACGACGCACAGCACATCGGGACGCGCCATATGAACGGCGGAGTGAATCGTGAAGCCCGCCGGATTCACGCGATAGCGCCCCGGATCGTCGCTCGCGCCTGCTTCGACCGGACGGCCTTCGCTGTCGATGCGCACCAGATCCGATGCGCGCATTTCGTCGAACAGCACGCCATAGCGGTTGATCAGGAAGTGATGGTCCGCTCCCGGCACGCGCGCGCTGATGTGCGTGAAGATCATGTCGGTCCAGCGGAAGTGCCCGATCACGCGATAAAGCGCCGCCAGTTCGCAACGCACCTTCCATTCTTCCTGCGAATATCCGTGAGTCTCCATGCCGTTCCTCCTTGGATTGATGAGCCGCGGAAAACGTGAACAGATGCTGCTAGATCGCCTGGGCGCGGCCCGGGAAAGTCTCGTCGTAGTCCATTGCCTGAGCGGCTTCCTGCGCATCCTGCGCGCCGCCCTGCTCGCGATACATCATCGGCGGCAGGCCGAATTGCTTGCGGAACTCGCGGCCGAGATGCGATGCATCGGAGAAGCCGCAACTCGACGCGATATCCGCCACCGTCTTGTCCGAGCTCGTCAGCAGCCACGCGGCGGTGCGCAGCCGCACCTGCTTCGCGTACGCCTGCGGCGCCTTGCCGGTTTCCGCCTTGAACAGGCGTTCGAGTTGCCGCGTCGACAGATCGAGCTTGTGCGCGAGTTCATCGAGCGTGAGCGAGCGCCCGACGTGCTGCTCCATCAGCAGGATCGCACGTTTCACCTTCGGATGCGTCGCGGGCGCGAGACCCGGCGGATGCGGCTGCGGCGCGTTGCCCTTCTGCATGTCATCGACGAGCAGGATGCGCAGCGCCTTTTGCACCGTGGCCGTTTCGAAATGACGCAGGAGAATGGCGGCGGCGACATCGATCGAGGCGCGCCCGCCCGAACACGTAATGCGCCTTCTGTCGATCACGAAGAGGCGGTCTGCGACGAGCGCTTTCTCGTCGGCGTGCGGGAACCGCTCGATGAAGTCCCAGTAATGAAACCAGCTCACGCAGATGCGATGCCCTTCGAGCACGCCCGCGCGCATCAGCGAAAACACGCCCGTGCACATGCCGACCATCGTCGCGTTCGCCGAGGCCGCGCGGCGGATGAACTGCAGCGTCGCCTCGCTGGTGGCCGGGCCGGAATGCAGCAGGCCGCCGACCACGACGACGTAATCGAACGGCTCGGCCTGATCGTAGGTTTCCCACGGCGTGATCTGAATGCCGCAGCTCGCGCGCACCGGCGCGAGCGTCTCGCCGATCACGCTCCACGAGCAGCGTACCGGACGGCTGAAATCGCCTTCGTCGGCGGAGAGGCGCAACAGGTCGACGAAACCGGCGAACGCGGTCAGCGTGAAGTTCGGCAACAGGATGATGCCGAAGCGGATGCGCGATTTCGACTGACCGTCGACGGATGACGGCGGAAGCTGCTCTGCGGCGTTCATGCGGGAGACATGCGGCTGGACGTTATCCAGCGAGCATAACACTCGGCTGCGAGCCTCGGGGGCGCGTCAGAAATGCAAACGCGGCCGGCGTCGCGTGACGGCGGCCGCGTGATTCGAAACGGATGAAACAGGAAGCGCTTCAGCCGCCGAGCACGGCGAACGCCCAGGCGAAGGCGCTACCGACGAGCGCGCCGATCGAGCGGCCGAGCACGCTCGCGATCGTGTAATCGCCCCAGCGCTGCTCGATTTCGGCCTTCAACACGCCGAAATAGCGCAGCACGGGATCGATTGAGCTGAGCAGCATCAGCGCTGCCCAGACGGGCGCCTCGCGCGTGAGCACGCGATCCACCGCGAGAAGGTCGAGGGCCTGGAGCGTGCCGACGACAAGGACGCCGATGACAAAAGCGAGAGTCCAGGATTTGAAGAACTGATCGGGTAAGGCGTGAGATTCCATCGATGCAAACCGGAGAAGCGGGAGAAGGGCGGAACGTGAACCGAAGCCTCTTGGCGCGGCTCGTCTGAGAACCTAGGGAATATACCGACGCCTGTTCGCGCGTCGCTTCGGACCAGTCTCAAAAATGTGGAAAGTGCAACGAAGATGCGCAAAAACGCGCCGCGTGCGAAATGCTCTGTTATCGCAATTGGCATTGGTGAGTGTCACGGAGCCGCGAATGCGCCGGAAACCATCGTAAAAACGCCACCGCCTTACGGCGTTTGAAGCCCTGACGCCGCGGTCCCATTTCGATGGCGCTTTTGTTCTATCGAGTCCTTTCAGGGTTTGGTGCAATGAACGCCATACCGAAACCACGGTCGCGCATCGTGCGCCACGCCAAAACTCAGGGACAACCATGAACGTCAGCGTCTTCGATCTGTTCAAGATCGGCATCGGACCGTCCAGCTCGCATACCGTCGGGCCGATGATCGCGGCGTGCCGTTTCGCATCGCATGTCGAGGACGCCAATCTGCTCGCCTTCGTGACCCGCGTGCGCGCCGAACTGTTCGGCTCGCTCGGTGCGACCGGCAAGGGCCACGGCACCGACAAGGCCGTGCTGCTCGGCCTCGAAGGCAATCTGCCCGATCTCATCGATCCCGACGTGATCGCGCCGCGCCTTGCCGAGATCCGCGCGACCAAGCGCCTGAAGCTGCTCGGCAAGCATGAGGTCGTGTTCGAGGAACGCGAGCATATCGGCTTCTATCGCAAGCTGATGCCGGGCGCGCCGGGGTCGAGCATCGTGCATCCGAACGGCATGCGCTTTCAGGCGTTCGACGAGAACGGCCAGTTGCTCGTCGAGAAGGAGTATTTCTCGGTCGGCGGCGGCTTCGTCGTGAATCGCGAAGGCGATCGCGTGAACGGTCTGCGCGTCGGCAACACGGTGCCGCATCCGTTTCGCACCGGCGACGACCTGATGCGCGTCTGCGAGGAGACGGGTCTGTCCATCGCCGAAGTGACGATGCACAACGAGTGCGCGAACCGCACCGAAGCCGAAGTGCGCGAAGGCCTGCTCGCCGTGTGGCGCGTGATGGCCGCGTGCGTCGAGCGCGGCTGCAAGGAGCGCGGCGAGTTGCCCGGTCCGATGCATGTGAAGCGCCGCGCAGCCGATCTGAGCGCCTCGTTGCGCTCGCGTTCCGAAGAGTCGCTGCGCGATCCCCTGTCGATGCTCGACTGGGTCAATCTCTACGCGATGGCCGTCAACGAGGAAAACGCATCGGGCGGCCGCGTCGTTACCGCGCCGACCAATGGCGCGGCCGGCGTGATTCCCGCCGTGCTGCACTACTACGTGAAGTTCATGCACGGCTCGAACGACGAAGGCATCGTGCGCTTCCTGCTCACCGCGGCCGCCATCGGCATCATCTACAAGGAGACGGCTTCGATCTCCGGCGCGGAAGTCGGCTGTCAGGGCGAAGTCGGCGTCGCGTGCTCGATGGCCGCGGCCGCGCTCGCCGCCGTGATGGGCGGCACGCCCGCGCAAGTGGAGAACGCCGCGGAAATCGGCATGGAACATAACCTCGGCATGACCTGCGATCCGGTCGGCGGGCTGGTGCAGATTCCGTGCATCGAGCGCAACGCGATGGGCGCGATCAAGGCGATCAACGCCGCGCGCATGGCGATGAAGGGCGACGGCAAGCACTACGTGTCGCTCGATTCGGTCATCAAGACGATGCGTGAGACCGGCGCCGATATGAAGACGAAATACAAGGAGACGTCGCGCGGTGGCCTCGCCGTCAACGTCATCGAATGCTGAATTGCCCAAACGCATAAACCCTGCACCATAGGAAACACCCATGAGCCGCTACTCGATATTCAGCCTGCTGCGCAACGGCATGTCGTATCACGAGAACTGGGAACGCCAGTGGCGAAGTCCCGAGCCGAAGCGCGAGTACGACGTCGTGATCGTCGGCGGCGGCGGTCATGGTCTCGCGACCGCGTATTACCTCGCGAAAGAGCACGGCATCACGAACGTCGCGATTCTCGAGAAGGGATGGATCGGCGGCGGCAATACCGCGCGCAACACGACCATCGTGCGCTCGAACTATCTGTGGGACGAATCGGCTGCGCTGTATGAGAAAGCGATGAAGCTGTGGGAAGGCCTCTCGCAAGACCTCAACTACAACGTGATGTTCTCGCAGCGCGGCGTGATGAATCTCGCGCACACGCTGCAGGACGTGCGCGACACCGAGCGCCGCGTGAACGCGAACCGCCTGAATGGCGTCGATGCCGAGTTCCTCACGCCGCAGCAGATCAAGGAAATCGAGCCGACGATCAATCTCAACAGCCGCTATCCGGTGCTGGGCGCGTCGATTCAGCGTCGCGGCGGCGTCGCGCGTCACGATGCGGTCGCGTGGGGCTTCGCGCGCGGCGCGGACCAGGCGGGCGTCGACATCATCCAGAACTGCCAGGTGGTGGGCATTCGCCGTGACGGCAATCAGGTGACGGGCGTCGATACGACCAAGGGCTTCATCAAGGCGAAGAAGGTCGCGATCGTCGCGGCGGGCAACACGACGACGCTCGCGGACATGGCCGGCGTGCGTCTGCCGCTCGAAAGCCATCCGCTGCAGGCGCTCGTGTCGGAGCCGATCAAGCCGGTCGTGAACACGGTCGTGATGTCCAACGCGGTGCACGCGTACATCAGCCAGTCCGACAAGGGCGATCTCGTGATCGGCGCGGGCGTTGATCAGTACACGGGCTTCGGTCAGCGCGGCAGCTTCCACATCATCGAAGGCACGCTGGAAGCGATCGTCGAAATGTTCCCGGTGTTCTCGCGCGTGCGCATGAATCGCCAGTGGGGCGGCATCGTCGATGTCTCGCCGGATGCGTGCCCGATCATCTCCAAGACCGACGTGAAGGGGCTCTACTTCAACTGCGGCTGGGGCACGGGCGGCTTCAAGGCGACGCCGGGCTCGGGCTGGGCCTACGCGCACACGATCGCGAAGGACGAGCCGCATGCGTTGAACGCGCCGTTCTCGCTGGATCGCTTCTATACCGGTCATCTCATCGACGAACACGGCGCGGCTGCCGTGGCTCACTAACCGCATCGAGGAAAAGAAACATGTTGCTGATCGAATGCCCCTGGTGCGGGCCGCGCGCCGAAACCGAATTCTCGTGCGGCGGCGAAGCGGATATTGCACGTCCGCTCGACACGGAAAAGCTCACCGACCGCGAATGGGGCGACTACCTCTTCATGCGCAAGAATCCGCGCGGCGTGCATCGCGAGCAATGGATGCACGCGCAAGGCTGCCGCCGCTGGTTCAAGGCGCAGCGCGACACGGTGAGTTATGAAATCCAGGGCTACGAGACGTTCGACCGTCCGCTGGCTGTGATGCAAGACAACGGAGGCACGTCGAAATGAGCCAGAAAGACCGACTCGGCGTAGGCGGCCGCATCAATCGCGCGATCCCCGTCACCTTCACGTTCAACGGCAAGACGTATCAGGGCTATGAAGGCGATACGCTCGCATCCGCGCTGCTCGCGAACGGCGAGCGCTTCATTGCGCGCAGCTGGAAATACCACCGTCCGCGCGGGATCGTCACCGCGGGCGTGGAAGAACCGAATGCAGTCGTGCAACTCGAAACCGGCGCGTACACGGTGCCGAATGCCCGTGCGACGGAAGTCGAGCTGTATCAGGGTCTCGTCGCGGCGAGCGTGAACGCGAAGCCGAGCATCGAGAACGATCGCATGGCGGTCAATCAGAAGATCGCGCGCTTTATTCCCGCGGGCTTCTACTACAAGACGTTCATGTGGCCGCGCAAGCTCTGGCCGAAGTACGAAGAAGTGATCCGCGACGCGGCGGGCCTCGGCGAAGCGCCGAAGCATCTCGACGCCGATCGCTACGACAAGTGCTTCGCGCACTGCGATGTGCTCGTGGTCGGCGGCGGCCCTTCGGGTCTTGCGGCGGCGCATGCGGCCGGCATGTCGGGCGCGCGCGTGATTCTGGTCGACGATCAGCGCGAACTCGGCGGCTCGCTGCTGTCATGCCGCGCGGAGATCGATGGCAAGCCCGCAATGCAATGGGTGCAGAAGATCGAAGCCGAACTGCGCAAAATGCCTGACGTGAAGGTTCTTTCGCGCAGCACGGCGTTCGGCTATCAGGATCACAACCTCGTCACGATCACGCAGCGCCTGACGGAGCATTTGCCCGTGTCGCGGCGCAAGGGCACGCGTGAACTGATGTGGAAAGTGCGTGCGAAACGCGTGGTGCTCGCGACCGGCGCGCACGAGCGTCCGATCGTCTTCGGCAATAACGATCTGCCCGGTGTGATGCTCGCATCGGCGGTGTCGACGTATCTGCATCGCTATGCGGTGCTGCCCGGCCGTCGCGCCGTCGTCTTCACGAACAACGACGACGCGTATCAATGCGCGCTCGATCTGAAGACCGCAGGCGCCGACGTGACCGTCGTCGATCCGCGTCCGGCCGAATCGAAAGGCACGTTGCCCGCGGCGGCGCGTCGCTATGGCGTGCGCGTGATGAACAACGCGGTGATCACCGTGGCGCGCGGCAAGCTGCGTGTCGCGTCGGTGGAAGTGGCTTCGTATGCGAAGGGTGAGATCGGCCAGAAGCAGACGGAACTGCAATGCGATCTCGTCGCGATGTCGGGCGGCTGGAGCCCGGTGCTGCACCTCTTCGCGCAATCGGGCGGCAAGGCGCACTGGCACGACGAGAAGGCGTGCTTCGTTCCGGGCAAGGCGATGCAACTGGAAAGCAGCGTCGGCGCATGCGCGGGCGAGTTCTCGCTGGCGCGCGGCATCCGTCTCGGCGGCGATGCGGGCGTGGAAGCGGCGCGTGCGGCGGGTCATATCGTCGTGAAGCCGAATGCCGTGCAGGTCGCTGAAATCGTCGAAGCGCCGATGATGCCGCTGTGGATCGTCGGGAACCGGGACATGGCGACGCGCGGTCCCAAGCAGTTCGTCGATTTCCAGAACGATGTGTCCGCGGCGGACATCTATCTGGCGGCACGCGAAGGCTTCGAATCCGTCGAGCACGTGAAGCGCTATACGGCGATGGGCTTCGGCACCGACCAGGGCAAGCTCGGCAACATCAACGGCATGGCAATTCTCGCGCAGGCGCTCGGCAAGACGATTCCCGAGACCGGCACGACGACCTTCCGCCCGAACTACACGCCTGTCACGTTCGGCACGTTCGCGGGCCGCGAGCTCGGCGAGTTTCTCGATCCGGTACGCAAGACCGCGATTCACGAATGGCACGTCGAGAACGGCGCGATGTTCGAGGATGTCGGCAACTGGAAGCGTCCCTGGTATTACCCGAAGGCCGGCGAGGACATGCACGCGGCGGTCGCGCGTGAATCGCTCGCGGTGCGTCAGAGCGTCGGCATTCTCGATGCATCGACGCTCGGCAAGATCGACATTCAGGGCCCGGACTCCGCGAAGCTGCTGAACTGGATGTACACGAATCCATGGAGCAAGCTCGAAGTCGGCAAATGCCGCTATGGCCTGATGCTCGACGAGAACGGCATGATCTTCGACGACGGCGTCACGGTGCGCCTCGGCGAACAGCACTACATGATGACGACGACCACCGGCGGTGCGGCGCGCGTGCTGACGTGGCTCGAACGCTGGCTGCAGACAGAATGGCCCGACATGCGCGTGCGTCTCGCATCGGTGACGGATCACTGGGCAACGTTCGCGGTCGTCGGCCCGAACAGCCGCAAGGTGCTGCAGAAGGTGTGTCACGACATCGACTTCGCGAACGCGGCGTTCCCGTTCATGAGCTATCGCGATGGCACGGTCGCGGGCGCATCGGCGCGCGTGATGCGCATCAGCTTCTCGGGCGAGCTCGCTTATGAGGTGAACGTGCCGGCGAACGTCGGACGCGCGGTGTGGGAAGCGCTCATGCTTGCGGGCGCGGAATTCGACATCACGCCGTACGGCACGGAAACGATGCACGTGCTGCGCGCGGAAAAGGGCTACATCATCGTCGGACAGGATACGGACGGTTCGATGACGCCGTACGACCTCGGCATGGGCGGGTTGGTCGCGAAGTCGAAGGACTTCATCGGCAAGCGTTCGCTGACGCGATCGGATACGGCGAAGCCCGGGCGCAAGCAGTTCGTCGGCCTCCTGACCGATGATCCTTCGTTCGTGCTGCCCGAGGGCGCGCAGATCGTCGCGGGTCCGTTCCACGGCGATACCGCGCCGATGCTCGGTCACGTCACGTCGAGCTATTACAGCCCTATTTTGAAGCGCTCGATTGCATTGGCCGTGGTGAAGGGCGGCCTCGAAAAGATCGGCGAATCGGTCATGATTCCGCTCGCGAACGGCAAGCGGATCAACGCGAAAATCACCAGTTCGGTGTTCTACGACAGCGAAGGAGCACGTCAGCATGTTGAATGAAATCAAAGCTTCCGCCACGGTCGTCGATCGTGCCATGAGCGGGCAAGGTGTGTGGCAGGAGTCCCCGCTCGTCGGCGCCGATGCGTTGATGAAAGCGCATCAGAGCGGCTCGCCGAAGAAGTTTCGCCTGACCGAGCGGCCGTTTCTCGAACTCGTGAACGTGCGCGGCGATACGCGCGATCCGGCCTTCGTCAGGGCGGTGCAGAACGTGATCGGCTGTGTGCCGCCCGAGAAGGCGAACACCATTGCGCGCGCCAACGGCTACACGATGCTGTGGCTCGGCCCGGATGAATGGCTCGTGCATTCGGATACCGCGCACGACGCATCGCGCACCGCACCGCTCGAAGCGAAACTGCGCGAGGCGTTCGTCGGCCAGTTCTCGGCGGCGGTGGATATCGGCAGCGGTTATACGGTGCTCGAGATCGATGGCCCGAAGACGCGTGAAGTGCTTTCGCGCGGCTGCCCGCTCGATCTGCATCCGAAGATCTTCGGCGAAGGACAGTGCGCGCAGAGCCATTATTTCAAGGCTTCAGTGACGCTCGTGCCGCTGGGCGGCGATCGCTTCGAGATCATCGTGCGCCGCAGCTTCGCGGACTACTTCGTGAAGATCATGCTCGATGCCGCCGAGCCGCTGCTCTCATGAAGCCGTTCGAGCCGCTCGAAGCAGGTGGACGGGGCTGGCGCGTTGTCGTCGATGAACTGATCGTGAAGACGCGCGTCGGCCTGTACGAGCATGAGCATGAGGGGCCGCAACCCGTGTGCATCGATGCGAGCCTGTGCTATCGCGGGATGCCGCATGAATCGGACGATGGGTTGATCGACTACGAGGCGTGGTGCAATCGCGTGAGCGCGTTTCTCGAGACGAAGACGCATACGCGCTTGCTCGAGACGCTCGCGGTGGAGATCGCGGCGCTGTCGTTCGAGCAATGGCCCGCGCTGGATGCGCTCACGCTCTCGCTGCACAAGCCGAAGATCCGGGAAGGCACGAAGCGCCTCGGTCTCGAACTCGACTGGCGGCGCGCGGATTTCGATGCGTGGCGGATGAACGTCGGCGCGCAACATACGTTCGTGCGATGAACGCGTCGCGCGATGCCGCCGCGCGGCTTTCCGCGCGCACGTTCCAGAAGCGTGATGCGGACGCGGCGCTTGCGTTGCTTGAGCGGAGCATTGCGTTGAAGCATCGGAGGATCGCGTTGATCCGATATCTGCACGCGCAGTTTCTCGATGCGCCGCTGGAGGCGCGGCATCATGAGTACGTGAAGGGGATTGCGGCGCGATTGAGTGCGGAGGCGGTGATGCGCGTTGTGGCGGCGGCGCGGGGGCGTTTTGAGGGTGAGGGGGCGTGATGGGATTTGGGTGTTGCAAGTTGCGGTGTGTCTCGGCGCACGCGGAGGAACCCTCCGGACTTCAGGCTGGCGAGCGGCGGCATTAACGGTGTATCTACGCACGCGTGGAGGAACCTCAGCGATGTGCTGGTGAGGTGCGACTGGATAGGGTCTATCTCCGCACACGCGGAGGAACCTCAGCCGATCGGCCGCTCGGAACCTTGTAGACGGGTCTATCTCCGCACACGCGGAGGAACCAAGCGGCCGCCGCCCACAAGCACGTCATAACCGGGTCTATCTCCGCACACGCGGAGGAACCCCGATGCGAAGGGTGTGATGCGACCGCAACTCGGGTCTATCTCCGCACACGCGGAGGAACCGAACCACATTAAGCGCTCCGGACTCGCCCTCAGGGTCTATCTCCGCACACGCGGAGGAACCGCGATACAGAGGGCCGAGATACTCCCGTCCACGGGTCTGTCTCCGCACACGCGGAGGAACCTGTTCGAAGCGGAATTACCGTCGCGTGCCCGCGGGTCTATCTCCGCACACGCGGAGGAACCAAAGTCGGGCGATGCGGGCGTCTCGGGCGTGAGGGTCTATCTCCGCACACGCGGAGGAACCTCGAGCACGCGTTTCGTGATGCTGTTCTGGATGGGTCTATCTCCGCACACGCGGAGGAACCAAGGAATCTGAATGGGATCAGAAGGAGCTTACGGGTCTATCTCCGCACACGCGGAGGAACCGTCGTAGTCGAGCGTGCACGGTTCTTCGGCCAAGGTCTATCTCCGCACACGCGGAGGAACCCTGCAGAATGCCTTCTGCGCCTTTCGCGACAACGGTCTATCTCCGCACACGCGGAGGAACCCGTGGGCATGGCAAGGGATTAACTGATATGCCGGGTCTATCTCCGCACACGCGGAGGAACCAGCAACGCGACTGCTGACCCGATCGAGTACCTGGGTCTATCTCCGCACACGCGGAGGAACCTGTAGCGACCGCCGAAAACACGGGCATGGAAAAGGTCTATCTCCGCACACGCGGAGGAACCGACGATTTCCTGCGCAAATTCCCGCAAGGTCCGGGTCTATCTCCGCACACGCGGAGGAACCGTCGAGCACGTGACAAAATAAAAAGTGCAAAAGGGTCTATCTCCGCACACGCGGAGGAACCTGGGTGTAGAGCTTCGTGCCGTTCTGAATCGACGGTCTATCTCCGCACACGCGGAGGAACCGATTTGTCTGGGGCCCTAAAGATCGCGAAGCAAGGTCTCTCTCCGCACACGCGGAGGAACCCGAGGTCGAGCTCGTTGAGCGTGCGCTCACCGGGGTCTATCTCCGCACACGCGGAGGAACCGGGCGACGAGAGAGACGCTCACGCTGCCTTCCGGGTCTATCTCCGCACACGCGGAGGAACCCCGACCGGATACTCGAGGTCGGCCCAATGCCCGGGTCTATCTCCGCACACGCGGAGGAACCGGCGTGATGATGTCCATGTCCACCCATCCCACGGGTCTATCTCCGCACACGCGGAGGAACCGACAACACTTATGCGGACATGACGCTGGACACGGGTCTATCTCCGCACACGCGGAGGAACCCTGGCGAAGAACGTGCGGTGCTCGTTCCCTCACGGTCTATCTCCGCACACGCGGAGGAACCATGCTCAAGTCGATCCGCCAGCGCCGCGGTGAGGGTCTATCTCCGCACACGCGGAGGAACCGATGACGCCGGCCTATATGGCTGCGTGCTTCCGGGTCTATCTCCGCACACGCGGAGGAACCCGACCACACCAGAATGCAGCGCGACGCGGGCATGGTCTATCTCCGCACACGCGGAGGAACCATCCTCTACCGCGCGTGCGCGAAGGATGCCGAGGGTCTATCTCCGCACATGCGGAGGAACCAGTTCGTCCAGACTGCCGATATCGCCTTTCCAGGGTCTATCTCCGCACACGCGGAGGAACCTCGCCGGAACAGTCGAGCCTCAACAAACCGCTGGGTCTATCTCCGCACACGCGGAGGAACCAAGCCAAGCCACAGCGGAGAGCCGCCCCCCCAGGGTCTATCTCCGCACACGCGGAGGAACCCCGCCGACGGTTCCGGTGCCGCGCGGCGCCACGGGTCTATCTCCGCACACGCGGAGGAACCCACCTCTTCCCAGACCTGTGACCGGAGATCCCGGGTCTATCTCCGCACACGCGGAGGAACCTGAAGCAAGTGGCGGCTGTGGATAACTCGGTCGGGTCTATCTCCGCACACGCGGAGGAACCCTGGAATGCCGCCGCCATGACGCGGTCCTGTGCGGTCTATCTCCGCACACGCGGAGGAACCTACGCCGAGCAGGTCAGCAAGCAATGCTTCTGCGGTCTATCTCCGCACACGCGGAGGAACCCGGACAAGAGCTTTCTCGGCAACGCGTCGGAAAGGTCTATCTCCGCACACGCGGAGGAACCTGTCGTATCGCTCATTCAGTCTGGCTCGGTGAGGGTCTATCTCCGCACACGCGGAGGAACCTCTCCCACTTACTTTCATGATTTAAAAGAACAAACGACCGATTCGATGTTCCGAACAGGCCAGCCGGCCGAGAGTATGGCGAGTGGCCCGCTGGCTGTCAAACATAGAAACGCTGAACTGCCGCGCCACGCTCATGCAGGACCCCGCCGTATGCAGCATGCAGATCGCACGCACGATTTAGGCGGATTCGTATGGAATTACCTACGCTCGAAAAGTAAAAAGATAGTCATCCAAAACAAAAAACGATCACTGCGTGACATAGAGGCAACCGCACGTGATCAGAGAGCGCATGCGAACAGAGACAAACAAGAGCGATACTTTCGTCGCGTGGGGCAAGCGGCCGAGAGACGGAGACGAGCACTCGCTCTTCCATCCGCTTTGCGATCACATGCTGGATGTGGCGGCGTGCTTCATGGCGATCGCGCATTGCGGGCGCATTCGCGACGCCTTGAGCGTCAGCGCCGGTCGGTCATTGAGCGAGCAGGATGTCGAGCGGCTCACAGCACTTGCCTATCTGCACGACTTCGGAAAGGCCAATAGCGGCTTTCAGGCGAAACGATGGAAAGGCCCCGCGCCGCGCGAATGGCCGCAGAAAGCAGGACACGGCGTGGAGGCGCTCCACGCGTTCCACTGCGGTGGAGCACCGCTTTCAGAACTGCCCATCGAAGCGATATCGACATGGGGCGGCGGTGTGTATGAACTTCTGCTGGCGAGCCTGGGCCACCACGGTCGTCCCCTCAAGGATCCATCGGGAATCGATCCGCTGATATGGCGGCCCGTGCGCGATGCCGCCGGTCGCGATCTCTACAGTCCTGCCATCGCGCTGAAGGAAATCGGCGCTGCCTTGCGTCAGCACTTTCCACTGGCATTCGACTCGGGCGGCGAGCCGCTCCCGTCCACGCCCGCGTTCGTTCATCTGTTCGCGGGCCTCGTGCAATTGGCCGACTGGCTCGGTTCCGATCTGCGCTTCTTCGAGTACGGCACGCCAGGCTCCGCGCGCGCGCTGAAAGACGCGCTCGATCGGGCATCGAAGGCGATTGCATCTATCGGACTCGAAACCTCGGCGCTGCGCGCGCAGCTGATTCGCGAAGGATTCTCTTTCCAGTCCGCTTTCGAAGTCGATGCGCCACGCCCGGTTCAAAGCGCGCTCGGAGAGGAAGAACTCGGCCCGCTTCTCATCCTCGAATCGGAAACCGGTAGCGGCAAGACCGAAGCCGCGCTGTGGCGCTTCGCGAAGCTCTTCGAGGCCGGCAAGGTCGATTCGCTGTATTTCGCGCTGCCTACGCGCGTGGCCGCCGCTCAGGTTTATGAGCGCGTGCGCAAGTTCGTCGCGCGTCTCTGGCCGAAGAACGCGCCGGTCGTCGTGCGTGCCCTGCCGGGCTACGAAAGCGCGGATGGCAATGAAAAATTCGCCTTGCCGGACTTTCAGGTCTTGTGGGCCGATCATCCCGACGATGCGACGGCGCACCAGCGCTGGGCCGCCGAGTCGCCGAAGCGGTTTCTCGCGGCGACGATCGCCGTCGGCACGATCGATCAGGCGTTGCTCGCGGCGCTGCAAGTGCGTCATGCGCATCTGCGTCATGCGGCGCTTTGCCGGTCCTTGCTCGTCGTCGACGAAGTGCACGCGTCCGACGCCTACATGTCGCAAGTGCTGGAGCAACTCCTCAAGGCGCATGTCGCCACGGGCGGCCATGCGCTGCTTTTGTCCGCCACGCTCGGTTCAGGTCAGCGCGCGCGGTTTCAGCGCATCGCGAGCGGGGGCGGGGAAGTCGCTGTGCCAGATATCGAAGAAGCCGTGCGATCGCCGTACCCCGCGCTCACGGACGGTGGAACCGTTCGAGGATTGCCCGGCTCCGGAAGATCGAAGACGGTCCACTGGCAAACACTCGACGCAATCGACGATCACGAGCGCATCGCCCAACTCGCATTCGATGCCGCGAAGCAAGGCGCGCGCGTATTGATCGTCCGCAACACCGTACCGGCCGCAATCGCGACACAAAAGGCGGTGGAAGCGTTGGTCGACGCATCCGGCGATCGCGCATGGCTGTTCGATCTCGAGGGCGTCCCGACGCTGCATCACAGCCGCTTCAGCCGGCAGGACAGGCCGTGTCTCGATGCGCGCGTCGAAAAGCGCGTCGGCAAGGTGCGCGAGGCAATGCAGGCGTGCATCGTCGTTGGCACGCAGACGCTCGAGCAAAGCCTCGATATCGACGCGGACATGCTCATTACAGATATCTGTCCGATGGACGTGCTGTTGCAGCGCATCGGCCGCTTGCATCGGCACGAACGCAAAGGCGAGGATCGCCGGCCGAAGGGTTTCGAAGAAGCGCGCGCTTGGGTGCTCATACCGGCGAGCGGTTCCTTCGAAGCGTGCCTTCAGGTGCCGCGCAATGGCCTCGGCCCGCTGAAAGACGGCGGCGGCGTCTATCCCGACTTGCGCATGATCGAAGCGACGCGACGTCTGATCTGCGAGCAGCCGAGCCGCGTGATTCCGCGCGAAAACCGCAGCCTCGTGGAGCGCGCGACACATCCCGATTGCCTGCATTCGATACAAAAAGAACTCGGCGCATCGTGGGAGCAACTTGCGCAACAGCTCGAAGGCGGCACGAGCGCCAAGCGAATAACCGCGCGACTCAATGTGCTTTCCTACGACGCGCGTTTCGATGAAGCCGGGTTCCCTGACGGCGACGAGCACATCGCCACGCGTCTTGGCGCGGCCGACCGTCTCGTCGAGTTCGAACCGCCTGAGCCGGGGCCGTTCGGCGCGGAGGTGCGCCAGATCGCCATCCGTCATCACATGCTGTCACCCCGGCTCGACGCAGACGCGAAGCCGGATTCGATCGTCCGTCACGACGGAGGTTTCGAATTTGCCTTGGGCGCCGCTCGCTATTCGTACACCCGGTTCGGTATCGAGAAGATCGGCGCGCGCAAAGTTTAGAGCCCATTCATGCACATCCAATTCAGCTTGCTCGATCAAGCGCTGATCCGCTACCGGACCAGCAATCGACAGGAACGGTACGCGACGCTGCCGGAACTGCTGATCGCGTTCAACAATGACGAGGTGAGCGATTTTCCCGCGCTGCGTCCGCATCAGCGTCATCCGTGGCATGCGTTTCTCGTGCAGCTTGCGGCGATCGCGCTTCATGCGGCGAAGCGCGATACGCCCTTCGAAACCGCCGGCGAATGGCGCACGGCATTGCTTGCACCTGACGCCCGACGATAGCGACGGCGCGGCGTTCTCGCTCGTCGCACCGGACGATCGCCCAGCCTTCTTGCAGGCGCCGTGTGAGCGTGGGGCATCGCGCACGTGGAAGAAGTGCCTTGCAACGCCCGACGCGCTCGACATGCTGGTGACATCGAAGAATCACGACCTCAAGGCCCAACGCATGGCTCATGCACAAGCCGAGGACTGGATCTACGCGCTCGTCAGCCTGCAGACACAAGATGGCTTTCTTGGTGCGGGCAACTATGGCATTTCGCGCATGAACGGCGGCTTCGCCAGTCGTCCGGCGTTCGGTGTGGTGCCGATCGGCCGCTGGGGGAAGCGCTGGGCGCGTGACGTCCGGCTTCTGCTTCGCAATCGCAACCAGATTGTGGAGATGTTCGAGTTGAAGGAAAAAGACGGCATCGCGCTCGTGTGGCTTCAGCCTTGGGACGGCGCGAGCAGCCTTTCCTTCGACCAACTCGATCCCTTCTATATCGAAGTGTGCCGGCGCGTGCGTATTCAGGCGCACGGCGAAACGTTCGCCGCCATCGCCACGACCAGCAAGACCACGCGCATCGCCGCGAAGGAACGGTGCGGCAAGACGGGCGATGCCTGGACGCCGATCGAGGCCGCCGAGGGCAAGGCGCTGTCGATCACGGCGAGAGGCTTCGATTACAAACTCGCGAGCGCGCTTGCGTTCTCGAGTGAATACAAGCCGACCATCACGCAAAATGTGCAGGAAGACGATGCAAAAGAAGGCCTCGTCATCCTCGCTCAAGCTATCGCGCGCGGTAAGGGAAAGACCGAGGGATATCACGAAAGACGCATTCCGATTACGACGAAGATGCGCGACTTGATGCTGCGGCAAAGCAGCGATGAGGTCGCCAAGGTGGCACAAGAGCGCATCACGGCAATCAGCGATGTCCGCAAGACGCTTTGGGGCGCGTTGTGTGCGCTCCTGGGCAACGACGCTCAGAACGTGAGCGACGAGATCAAGAACAAAGCGGGCAAGTTTGCGAGCGCGTTCGAGCAAGGCGAAGACCAGCGATTCTTCGACGATCTCGGCAAGGAGATCGAAGCCGACGACCGGGACGGTGAGCACGACCAATGGCTCCTTGCGATCGTCGATCGCGCCGCCGCAGTGCTGGAGCAAGCATTCGTCGCGGGACCGCGCAGCGCGGAACGCGTCTATCGCGCTCGAGGCGCGGCGCTTTCGCGTTTTCACGGTTTCTTGCGTTCAGAGAAAGCGCCGAATCGAATCGCTCGCGTGTTGAAAGACCGCGATGAAGCGCGTAAAGCCGCGCAATCCGAATCGTTCGAAGGGGATTCAGATGACTCAAATTGAAGGCGTCGCGCCGCAAACATGGCGCGTCTCGAGCAATCAGGCACAAACGCTCGCCCGTTTCATCGAAGCCGGAAGACAAGGCGAAGGCGCGCTGAAGGCGGACCATGTCGCGCTCAAGCGTCTCAACCCGGATGCGGAGTCGCTGACGGTGCAACAGATTGCGGCCCTCACGCGCGCTTTGCAGCGTGCGAAAGTGGATTGCGAACAATTGAGCGTCGAGGGCTGGAAGCGATGGGCCGTGATCGTGAACGGCATCGCGCTGACGGGTCATCACATGCCGAAGGATGGCGAGAGCAAGGCGAACGCACGATTCGGATTCCAGTTGAGGCGCGCAGGCGTGTCAGATGCGCGCGTCACCCGGCTTTTCAACGCGCGTGGCGATGCGTTTTTCCCACTGCTGCAGCGTGCTCTTCGCATGATGCAAAGCAGGAATGTCGAGCCGAACTGGGCCGAACTGGGCACCTTCGTCCTGAACGAAAGCGCGGAACATTCCAAGGGAAAGCGTTGGGCGGAAGCGCTGCGCATCCGGTTCGTCCATGACCATGCCAGCGCCAGCCCCGAAGGCGCAAAGAAGCCGTGACCGCCGGCACGCAGACAAACGCCTACTCAATCAGCAACCGAAGGACCGAACATGACTCACCCGCGCTTCATCCAGATTCACACGCTGCAAAGCTACTCCGCCGCGCTTCTCAACCGTGACGATTCCGGCCTCGCGAAACGCCTTCCGATGGGCGATGCCATCCGCACGCGTATTTCATCGCAATGTCTCAAACGGCACTGGCGCACGGCCGACGATCACCACTCGCTGGCGACGCTCGGCGTGCCGATGGCCGTCCGTTCGCGCATCACGCTCACGATGATCCGCGACGAACTGATCAGGCAGAACGTGCCCGAGGCCCTTGCTCAAACCGCGGCCGAGGCCTTGCGCGATGCAGGCTTGCTCGACAAGGGCGGAAAGAAGCTCAAGGGAAAGGATGCGTTGGAAACCGGGCAGGCCGTTCTGCTCGGCAAGGCGGAAATCGACTATCTCGTGCAGCGTTGCGCGACGCTGGCGCGAGAATGCCCAGGAGGAGGCGGCCTTGACATCAGCGGTCGCCGGCTTCCTCAAGGAGGAGAAGGCGAACATCGAAGCGCTCAAGCACGGCAGCGGTCTCGAGTCGGCGCTCTTCGGTCGCATGGTCACGTCGGATATCCTCGCGTCGCGCGATGCCGCAGTGTATGTCGCGCACGCGTTCACCGTGCACGAAGCGCAGGTGGAGAACGACTATTTCACCGTCGTCGACGACCTCTTGCGCGAAACCGGCGAACGCGGCTCAGCAGGCCTCTTCGACACGGAACTCGCGTCCGGTCTCTACTATGGTTATGTCGTCGTGGATGTGCCTCAACTGGTGGCGAATCTCGAAGGTATCGGCATGGCGGAGTGCTTTTCGGCGCATCCCGAGCGGCGCGAACTGGCAGGACGGGTCGTCAACAACCTGCTGCATCTGATCGCGACCGTCAGTCCCGGCGCGAAGCGCGGTTCGACAGCGCCATTCGGTCACGCGAGCCTGATGCTCGTCGAAACGGGTGACTGGCAGCCGCGCAGTCTCGCGGGCGCTTTCGAAACGGCGCTGAAGCTGAAGGGCGCGAATATCCGCGAGCACGCAATCAGGCAACTCGCGCGGGAAATCGACAAGCACGACGCGGCATATGGGGCGCCGCTCGATCGCCGGTATCTCGCGCTCGATGACGAGACGCCGATGCCGAAGGCCCAACGCCTCTCACTCGATCAACTCGGCAAGTGGGTTCAGAACCGCATCGTCGAGGGCGCGTGACATGTCCCGACATCTGCTGATGCGCTTGCGCGCACCGCTCGTGTCGTTCGGCGGCGAAACGATCGACAGCAACGGCGTGATCCGCGACTTTCCCGCGCTGTCGATGGTGACGGGCCTGATCGCCAATGCGCTCGGTTACGATCGCGGCGACTTCGCTTCGCACGACCGGTTGCAGGCGCGCATCGTGATGGGCACGCGGCTCGATGACGGCGGCACGCGGCTCGTCGATTTTCAGACAGCGCAGCTCGGCAAGCGCGACGAGGCATGGACGACGCGTCGTGAGCCCGAGACGCGTCAGGGCGACTCGTACGAGGGCCCGCATTTGCGTCATCGCGAGTATCACGCGGATCTCGACGCGCTCATCGCCATGCGGCTCGAACCGGCGGACGAGAAACCGACGCTCGATGACATCGCGGCCGCGCTCGATCGGCCGAAGCGTCCGCTTTTCATCGGCCGCAAGCCTTGTCTGCCGATGACGCGCGTGTTCATCGACATCATCGATGCCGACGACATACTCGACGCGCTGCAACAGACCGCTGCGCCGGACGTGCCCGAGTTCCGCGTTCAATTGCCCGAAGGCGAGGGCACGCCGCGTCAGTCGCGATGGCAGGACGTATGCGACGAACGCAACTGGAAGACTGGCGTTCACGGCGGCTGGCGGCGCGTGCTCGAAGGGAGCGGCCCAACACGGGTGACGCCTGCAGCGAATTCATCGAACTTGGCGGAACGATCCGTATGACCGTCTTCAACTTGATGCACTGCCAACCCGATTCGCGCAAGCTCGTGCTGTGGGCCTCGCGGCAAGGCTGGTTGCCGGCGGGCGGCGATCTCGGCTATGCATTGCATGCGGCGCTCCATCTCGTGTTCGGTGAGCGCGCGCCGAAGCCTTTTTACTATCGCGATGCGCGCGCGGGACTGCTGGCCTACACGCAAAGCGAGGCTGAACAACTGCACGAGGCGGCCGCGATGTGCGCGGCGCCCGATCTCGCCGACGCACTGGGTCTCGACGCAGGGCCGCGAAGTCCCGGCCTGTGCGTGCGTGCGTTTCCGCATCGCTGGGACGCGGGCCGCGTGCTGGGTTTCGAGGTCCGCGTGCGGCCCACGCGCCGTAACAGTTACGTAGAGAATGATCGCAAGCACGCGAGCGAGCGCGATGCGTATCGCGAAGACGAAGCGCGCATGGAGGACCAGCAGCCCCTGCCGCGCGAGGCCGTCTATGCACAGTGGCTCGCCGAGCAATTCGAGACCAGTCGCGCCGCGAAGCTGGTCGAAGCGCGCATGACGCGCTTTCAGCTCACGCCGGTCTTGCGCCGGACACAGTCGAGCGAGCAGGGGTACGGAGGCCGCAAGCCGCACACCATCGTCGGTCCGGATGCCACGTTCAGCGGGCACGTTCGCGTCGAGGATACGGACGCGTTCGCAAGCCTGCTCATGCGCGGCGTCGGGCGTCATCGTGCGTTCGGGTTCGGCATGTTGCTGCTCAAGCCGGCGTCGATATCGGCATGAGTCGCGCAACACGCCCGTGCTGAAGGGTCGCCTCGGACTCGACACTTCGCGCGTTCCGCATGTGGATCGTCACGGTCTCGTGTGGCTCGAGCGCGGTGAGTTGAACGTGATCGACGGATGCCTGCATTTTTCGAGCGGGAAATATGTCGATCAGATTCCGCATCAGTCGGTGTCGATGATTCTGCTCGGCCCGGGCAGCAGCGTGACGCACGACGCACTGCGTCTGCTCGCCCGTCATGGGACGCTGCTCGCGGCGGTGGGCGTCGACGGAGTGCGTACCTACACCGCGCCGCCGTTGATGCCGGACCGTTCGAGCGTCGCGCGCCGGCAAGCGGAACTGTGGGGCAGCCCGCGACGGCGCTTGAGCGTCGCGCGGCACATGTATGCGCTGCGTCTGGGCGAAGTGCTGCCGCATCGCGATCTCGACACGCTTCGCGGCATCGAAGGCGCGCGCGTGAAGACGATCTATCGGCTGCGGGCGCAGCAGTTCGGCATCGACTGGGACGGGCGTCGTTATGACCGTGCGAATCCCGAAGCCACCGATCTGCCGAATCAGGCGATCAATCATGCAGCGACGGCGGTGCAGGCGGCGGCCGCCATCGCTGTGCAGGCGCTGGCTGCGATACCGCAGCTCGGATTCATCCACGAGGATTCGGGGCAAGCGTTCGTGCTCGATATCGCCGATCTTTTTCGCGATGACATCACGCTTTCGATAGCGTTCGCCGCCGTAAAGGAAGCCGGGCGAAACGATCAGACGATCGACCGTCTGGTGCGGCGCGAGGCGGCGCGGGTGTTTCGCAAAAAGGCGGTCATTCCCGCGATGATCGATCGCGTGAAGCAAGTGCTGCGTCTGGACGAGAAGCTGGAGGAGAACGATGGCGCTGGTCGTGGTAGTGACGCGTGATGTGGCGGACCGGTTTCGCGGATTTCTTGCCTCGGTGATGCTGGATGTCTCGGCGGGGGTGTATGTCGCGCCGCGCATGAACAAGGGCGTGCGCGAACGGACCTGGTCAGTGCTTGCCGATTGGCACGGACACGAGCCGCGAGGCAGTGTGGTGATGGTTTGGCGGGATCTGGATGCGGTCGGTGGTATCGGGATCGCGCATCTCGGTGCGCCGCCGCGAGAGCTTGTCGATGTCGATGGGATGTATGTCGTGCGGCGGTTGATGGCGTAGGTGCGCGTATTGTTCTTTGAAAATTCGGCGTTTGAGATTGGATCAGAAGGGGGATTTTGCGTTTCTGGTCATGGGGTTATGAGGTAGAGGTTCCTCCGCGTGTGCGGAGATAGACCCAGGACCGTGGCCAGCGCGGTCATCAGCCCCCAGGTTCCTCCGCGTGTGCGGAGATAGACCTCTGCGTCAGACCGGCAAAAACTTGCGTCTGCGGGTTCCTCCGCGTGTGCGGAGATAGACCCCAGAGGAGCGGAAGGGGAGAGGCTTTTTCACCGGTTCCTCCGCGTGTGCGGAGATAGACCGCTCTACGAACGCCTAACCGCGCTCAACATTGCGGTTCCTCCGCGTGTGCGGAGATAGACCGTGCCGGGCGTCACGCGTGCGTGGGTCGCGCCGGGTTCCTCCGCGTGTGCGGAGATAGACCCGTGATACCGTCTTTCTCTGCCACGGACGAGACGGTTCCTCCGCGTGTGCGGAGATAGACCTGAGGACGATGCCGAGGCTTTGATCGCAGAAAAGGTTCCTCCGCGTGTGCGGAGATAGAGCCAGGTTGACATGACCGACCCGCTCAAGAGCGAGATTCCTCCGCGTATGCGGAAACATCCCCCACCTCCCCCCGCGCCCGCTTCCCCCCCGCCACAAAATAAGGCGTCGCCACGCGCCCCAACGCCTCCCTTCCCCGAATCCGATCCGCGATCTTCTCCGCCAACATGATCGTCGGCGCATTGAGATTCCCGGTCGTGATCTGCGGCATGATCGACGCATCCAAGACGCGCAATCCTTCCATCCCATGCACGCGTCCCTCCCCATCGACGACAGCCATATCGTCGTAGCCCATCTTGCACGAACAGGAAGGGTGATAAGCCGTCTCCGCCTTCGCTCTCACGAAGGCATCGAGTTCCGCATCGCTTTTCAGGTCATCGGAAGGATGAAGCTCGCGCCCCCGATACCGCGCGAGCGCAGGCTGACGCATGATCTCCCGCGTGATGCGAATCGCATCGCGGAACTCGCGCCAGTCGAGCGGATCGGCCATGTAGTTGAAAAGAATGCCCGGATGCGCATGCGGATCGCGTGACTTGAGCTTCACGCGCCCGCGGCTCGGCGAGCGCATCGATCCGACGTGCGCCTGAAATCCGTGCATCTTGATCGGATTCGATCCGTTGTAGTTGATCGCCACCGGCAAGAAGTGATACTGAATGTTCGGCCACGGGTCGTCGTCGCGTGTGCGGATGAACCCGCCCGCTTCGAACTGATTGCTCGCGCCGATGCCCGTGCCGTTCAGCATCCACTCGAGGCCGATCGCCGGCTGATTCCACCACTGCAACGCCGGATACAAGGAGACAGGCTCCTTGCATTCGTATTGCATGTACATCTCCAGGTGATCCTGCAAGTTCTCACCGACACCCGGCAGATCGTGCACCACGGGAATCTCCAGCTCCCTGAGCCACGCCGGCCGCCCCACGCCCGAGCGTTGCAGCAATTGCGGCGAAGCAATCGCGCCGCTGCACACGAGCACCTCGCGCCGCACATGCGCCGTGACACGCTGCCCGCCGTGCAGATACGCGACGCCGATTGCACGCTTGCCCGCGAACACCACGCGGTCGGTGGTTGCATGCGTAACGATCGTGAGATTCGCGCGATGCTTCGCGCGATCCAGATACCCGCGCGCCGTGCTCGCACGCCGTCCGTTCGCAGTCACAGTGCGATCCATCGGGCCGAAACCTTCTTGCTGATAACCGTTCAGATCCTCGGTGCGCGGATAACCCGCCTGCACGCCGGCCTCGACCATCGCGGCGAAAAGCGGATTGTTGCCGGGCTTGCTCGTCGTCACATGCACGGGGCCATCGCCGCCGTGATACGCATTCGGACCGATATCGCGTGTCTCCGCCTTCCGAAAATACGGCAGGCAGTCGAGATAGCTCCAGTCATCGAGCCCCGGCTGCGCGGCCCAGTTATCGTAATCGAGCGCATTGCCGCGGATATAGCACATGCCATTGATGAGCGACGATCCGCCCAGCCCCTTGCCGCGCCCACATTCCATGCGGCGGTTGTTCATATGCGGCTCGGGCTCGGTTTCATACGCCCAGTTATAGCGCCGCCCCTGAAGCGGATATGCCAGCGCCGCGGGCATCTGCGTGCGAAAGTCGAAGCGATAGTCCGGCCCGCCCGCTTCGAGCAGCAGCACGCTCACGTCCTCGTCTTCGGTGAGGCGCGACGCGAGCACGTTGCCCGCCGATCCCGCGCCGACGATGATGTAGTCGTATTCTTTCGCGCTCATCGCAAATACTCCTTAAAACACGGGCTGATAGGGGCCGAGCTCGACCTGCACGGACTTGATGCGCGTATAGGCATGCAGCGTGACGATGCCGTTCTCTCGCCCGATGCCCGATTGCTTGTAGCCGCCCACGGGCATTTCCGCCGGCGATTCACCCCACGTATTGATCCAGCAAATGCCCGCCTGAAGCCGATGAATCACGCGATGCGCGCGCGACAGGTTCTCCGTCACGACACCGGCCGCAAGACCGTAATCCGTATCGTTGGCGCGCGCGATGACTTCGCTTTCGTCATCGAACGCGAGAATGCTCATCACGGGTCCGAAGATTTCCTCGCGCACGATGCGCATGTCGTCGCGACAATCGGCGAAGACGGTCGGCTCGACATACTGGCCGGAAGCGAAGATGCCATCGGTCATGCGCGAACCGCCCGCGACGAGCCGCGCGCCTTCGCGCTTGCCGCTCTCGATGAAGCCGAGCACCTTCCGCAATTGCGCTGCGCTCACGAGCGGCCCGAAGTTGGTATCCGGATCATCGGGTGCGCCGATGCGAATGCGCTTCACGCGCGCCAGAACCAGCGCTTCGAATTCATCCATGACACCGCGCGCCACGAACACGCGCGTGCCGTTCGTGCACACCTGTCCCGAGCTGAAGAAGTTCGCGCTCATCGCGATATCGGCGGCGCGTTCGAGGTTGGCATCGTCGAAGACGATGAGCGGCGACTTGCCGCCCAGTTCCATCGTCACTTCCTTGAGCGTCGAGCCGCCCGCGTGGGCCATCACCTTCTTTCCCGTTTCGACGCCGCCCGTGAACGAAATCTTGTCGATGCCGGCATGTTCGGCGAGCATCGCACCGACCCGGCCATCGCCCTGCACGACGTTGAAGACGCCCGCGGGCACGCCCGCTTCGGTATAGATTTCGGCAAGCTTCAACGCGGTCAGCGGCGTGACTTCGCTCGGCTTGAAGATCATCGCGTTGCCCGCGGCGAGCGCGGGCGCGGACTTCCAGCACGCGATCTGAATCGGGTAATTCCACGCGCCGATGCCCGCGCACACGCCGAGCGGTTCGCGCCGCGTATAGACGAACGACGATTCGCGCAGCGGAATCTGCTCGCCTTCGATGGCCGTCGCAAGCCCCGCGTAATACTCGATGACATCCGCGCCCGTGACGATATCGACCGTGCGCGTCTCGGCGATCGGCTTGCCGGTATCGCGCGTTTCGATCGCGGCGAGCTCGTCGTTGCGCGCGCGAAGCAGGTCGACCGCGCGGCGCAGGATGCGCGAGCGCTGCATCGCGGTCATCGCGGCCCATTCGCGCTGGCCCTCACTCGCCGAGCGCACCGCGCGATCGATATCCGCCTGCGACGCCTGCTGCACGCGCGCGAGCGTTTCGCCGGTCGCGGGATCGAGCGTGTCGAAGGTTTCGCCGCTCGTCGCATCGACGTATTCGCCGCCGATATAAAGCCGTTGCTCTCCGAATGCGGACATGTCGCGCTCCTTCAAAAGTGATGGACTCAACCGCGCGCTTCCAGCACGAGGTCGATGTAGTCGTAGGCGAGCCGCAGCGCGCCCTTCGTATCGAACGGTTCGCCCGCGAGCGCGCCGCGCAGCCACAGGCCGTCGATCAGCGCGGCGAGGCCGCTCGCGGCACGGCGCGCGGCCGGCTTCGGCAATGCTCGCGCGAAATCCGCGCACAGATTCGAATTCAGACGCCGGGTGTTCACGCGTTGCAGCCGCCGCAGCTCCGGCTTGTGCATGCTCTCCGACCAGAAGGCGAGCCACGTCTTCATGACCGGCCCGTTCACCTGTTCGACGTCGAAATTCGCGGCGACGACCGCGCGCAGCTTCGAGCGCGGATCGGGCTTCGCGGCCTTGCGGCGGCGTGACGTGCCCTGCCACAGCGAGCGCAGCACATGACGCATCGTGGCTTCGAGCAGGCCATCCTTGTCGCCGAAGTAGTGACTGACGATTCCCGTCGACGTACTCGCGCGCTGCGCGACCGAGGCGAGCGTCGCGCCCGCGAGCCCCGACTGGTCGATGGTGTGCAACGTGGCGTCGATGAGTTGTGCGCGGCGGATCTCGCGCATTCCGAGCTTGGGCATGGCGGTTCTGTAGCAGACGAGTTGCGCCGATACTAGGTTTTTTATTTTGAACGGTCAATCAATAAAAACCGGGTCGAAAGGATTTCGGGGCGCGATGTCGGTTTCAGTCAAACGCGCGTCGCATTGAGTGACAGTCGCGGCTTCGCGAGAGCGCTACCCTCGTTTCACGGGCGCGATGAGGCAACGATGAGCCAAAGGAGTGCGGCGGACTCGTCGCGCGTGCCGTCCACGAATCATGGAGACGATCAATGAGCAGCAATCGCGGCGTCGTTTATCTGGGGCAGGGCAAGGTCGAGGTGCAATCCATCGACTATCCGAAAATGGTGGATCCACGCGGCCGCGACATCGGCCACGGCGTCATTCTGAAAGTAGTCAGCACCAATATTTGCGGTTCGGACCAGCACATGGTGCGCGGCCGGACGACTGCGCAGGTCGGTCTCGTGCTCGGCCACGAGATCACGGGCGAAGTCATCGAAGTGGGGCGCGATGTGGAGACGCTCGCGGTCGGCGATCTCGTGTCGGTGCCCTTCAATGTCGCTTGCGGCCGTTGCCCGACCTGCAAGGCGCAGCACACGGGCGTGTGCCTGAACGTGAATCCGTCGCGCGCGGGCGGCGCGTACGGCTATGTCGATATGGGCGGGTGGATCGGCGGCCAGGCGGAATACGTGATGGTTCCGTACGCGGACTTCAATCTGCTGAACTTTCCGGACAAGGCCCAGGCGATGTCGAAGATCCGCGACCTCACCTGCCTCTCCGACATTCTTCCGACGGGTTATCACGGCGCGGTGATGGCGGGCGTCGGGCCGGGCTCGACGGTGTATATCGCGGGCGCGGGCCCGGTCGGCATGGCGGCGGCGGCATCGGCGCGCCTGCTGGGTGCGGCGTGCACGATCGTCGGCGACATTAACGAGGAGCGTCTTGCGCACGCGCGTGCGATGGGCTTCGAGACGATCAACCTGTCGAACGACGCGACGCTCGGCGAGCAGATCGAGCAGATTCTGGGCAAGCCGGAAGTGGACTGCGCGGTGGATTGCGTGGGCTTCGAGGCGCATGGCCACGGCAGCGACAGCGGCCACGAAGCGCCCGCGACGGTGCTCAATTCGCTGATGGAGATCACGAAGGCGGCGGGCGCAATCGGCATTCCGGGTCTCTACGTGACCGACGATCCCGGCGCCGTAGACGCCGCCGCGAGGAAAGGCAGCCTGAGCATCCGCTTCGGCCTCGGCTGGGCGAAGTCGCACTCGTTCCATACCGGGCAGACGCCGGTCATGAAGTACAACCGCAATCTGATGCAGGCGATTCTGTGGGACCGGTTGCCGATTGCGGATATCGTCAATGTGACGGTCGTGTCGCTCGATGAAGCGCCGGACGGTTATCGCAAGTTTGATGGCGGTGCGCCGCGGAAATTCGTCATCGATCCGCATGGGTTGTTGAAGGCGGCTTGAGGGTAGCGCCCCCGGAGGTTGTTTTGCTGCGGGGGCAGTTGGCCGTGTTTGTTGGTCTATTAGCATTGCCCCGGAGAGGGGCTTTTGCGCGCAAGAAATCGCCGTGCGACGGAGTTTAACGCTTCCGTAAAAAAGCGCACGCGGGATTCCGCCGTATTCTTTCAAGTCCGGCGCGTGGTTGCGCCGCGAACGGGTCTTGGCAGCTTGAAGCAATCCGCACCGGCACGGCAAGCTTTAATCACGTCTTGCTCCACGGCTTGCGCGCCGTGCGTGGCTGGTTCATCTGGGTCGAGGCGGCATCGCGCGGCGTGCGCGAAGACTTGCACAGGCGCAGCTTCGTTGCGGTCGCATTCATCACGCGCGCCGCGTCCTTCACAAGACCTACGGCGTATTCCCCTGAACTAGCGGAAATCAAGCCAAAAACGCCATCCTGCGAACAAAAATCGGCGTCATACTTGACGCATGAAGGCCGATTATCTCCGCACCGCGCTTTCCGTCCGCCTCGCGCGCCCCGATGACGCCGCCGAGATCGCGCGCATCCACGTCAAGGCCTGGCAGGCCGCTTATCGTTCGATGTTTCCCGCCGAATTTCTCGATTCCCTCTCCATCGCGAAGCGTCGCGCGCTATGGACCGCCTTGATCGCACGCGGCACGCCACGTGTGATGCTTGCGCAACGCAACGACATCCTGCTGGGCTGGATCGCATGGGGACCGTCGCGCGACCACGACAAAGGCAGCACGGACGCCGAAATCGAAGCCATCTACGTCGATCCGGCGCATTGGCGCAAGGGCGCAGGCAGGATGTTGATCGACGAGGCCATCAACGCCGCGGCGAGCGAAGGCTATCGGGAAATGACGCTCTGGGCGCTGGAAGAAAACGCGCACGGCCTGCGCTTTTATAAGGCACTCGGCTTTGCGCTGGATGGCGTGTTCCGCACGGAACGTGTCGGCGGATGCGAAGTCTGCGAAACGCGCCTTCACCTGAGGATCTGAGCGGCTCAGGCCACCATCGCAGGGACGGAAGACAACGACGGCACCTGTTTGCGCCGTTCGCGCGTCGGCGCCGTGCCGAACGCATCGCGATAGCTTTTCGAGAAATGACACGCCGACTGGAAGCCGCACGCCATCGTAATATGCATGATGGACATGTCGGTCTGCAGCAGCAGCTCGCGCGCGCGCCGCAGACGCAAGGTCAGGTAGTAATGCGTCGGCGTCATGCCGAGGTGCTCGCGGAATAGCCGCTGCAATTGCCGTTGCGACATGCCCGCGAGCCGCGCCAGTTCTTCGCGCGACAACGGCTCCTCGATGTTGTTCTCCATCAGCGAGATGACTTCGAAGAGCGACTTGTTCGCCGACCCGAGACGCGCCACCAGAGGCATGCGTTGCTGTGCGCTCGTATCCCGCACATGCTCGACGATGAACTGCTCGGCAATCTGCGTGACCCGCGCCGTGCCGACGCGCGCGGCGATCAGATTCAGCATCATGTCGAGCGGCGCGACGCCGCCCGTGCACGTCACGCGATCGCGGTCGATCACGAACAGCTCCTTGAGAAAGCGCGTGTCGGGAAACTCTTCCTTGAGCGCCGACATGTTCTCCCAGTGGATCGCGCACGCATAGCCGGCGAGCAGTCCCGCGCGCGCCAGGGCATAGGTGCCGGTGCAAAGCGAGCCGAGCACGCTGCCCGTGCGTGCGAAGCGGCGCAAGGCCGACAGATGCGCGGGCGTCGTCGAGCGCTGCACGTCGATGCCGCCGACCACGAACACGATGTCGGGCTGTCCCACGCAGTCCACCGGACCGGTATCGACGGAGAGCCCGTTGCTCGCCGTGACGGGCCCGCCGTCCGGACTCACGATCGACCATCGATAGAGCGGCTGCCCTGTCAGGTAGTTCGCCATGCGCAGGACTTCAACCGCATTCGTGAACGCGATCATCGTGAAGTTGGGAAGCGGCATGAACGCGAAGTGCGACAGCGACGCCGTGCGATCGGAGGACATGTGAGAACTGATTCCTTGGAATCTGATGTTTGACGCCGTCAATCGCGGCGCTTTACCACTTCTTCAATTTTGGTTTCGAGTGCAACTACCATGCCATCAGGCTAAACCCTGAGCCATGGAAGCCACCGTGCATGCTTTGCTGCGGGTACGCACTAGGGCGGGGCCATGTGTCGCGAGCCGCGCACTGCCTGAGCGCACGATCGTTCCGATGCAGTGCAGCAGAAAGAACGAATACATGCGCTACACCCAATCCGAATTCGCCACTTGTCGAAAACAGACGTGCATGTCGGAAAAGGCAAAGAACACGTCTGAATTCGTAAATTGACCGGCAGGGCGAAAGTCAAGAATAGACGCAACGACGAAGGAATCGATCAGGCGCTCCAAAGCGCGTCAGACCTTCGTCTTTCCCCTCTACCCGGCAACGCGGAGCACACCCAGATGAGCACCCTCCACAACGACAGCATCATCATCGACGGACTGAACATCTCGAAGTTCGAGCGCTCCGTGTTCGAGGACATGAGAAAGGGCGGCGTGAC